>NZ_CAMYWM010000036.1 GCF_947302755.1 uncultured Anaerovibrio sp. | reverse complement strand
AATCATTACTCCGACGAGATCAATTCGGATCTTTCGCAGTACACCGTCTGATTCCGTAATACAGACGAAGAGAGCGCATTGAAAAATGCGCTCTCTTTTTGTATTAAGATCCATGTATTATCCTTATTTTTCAGGCCGGCCACCCGGTCAAAGGAATTGTCGGTCAGCATAGCCATATAGGCTATACGACAGGCATCCTCAAGGCACCCGTTCTCGTTGCAATACTTAAGTACAGCACTATAAGGTACACCATAGCTGTTGGCAATGGTGGCAGCAACTTCATTTTTGTCGGCCCACCGCCTGGGCACCTGATACATAACCCTGGGCTTATTCAGCCCATCGCCATTTGCCTCCCGGATGTGCTGTGCTGCCTCACCAGGCTGACACAGGCCTGGCAGCAATACCAAAGAACTTACGAGCAATAATCCAGATAAAAACCTTATACTACAATTGCAATTCAGTCTTACCATAGGAGTCACCCCTCTACGCCTTTCTTAACATTATAACGCAAATAACGGGATTTGTCCTTAAATTAATATTAAAAGCTAAAAAAAATATTAATCCAATGCTAAAAATGGGCCATTTTTCCTTATCTAAGCCTGTGGGCAGCATGTCACAATATATCAGCTTACATCGAAGCAGGAGCCACCGATAAATTCCCTGATAAGGGAATTACATGGTATATCCCGTTCATCGTAGATGGATTTGAAATTGCGGCAGAAGGCCAGCAGTTCCTGGGCCTTTTCATAGGATTTATCCTCAGGAGAAATTTCAGCCAGCATAAACATGACATGGTGCCTTAAGGCACCTATTTCATATATAAGAGCCGAATTAAACATGACATCCGCATCATCCTGATATGGGAATATGTATTTTTCCTCCCCGGCCCTGACCCCTGGCCAAAGGCTGATGGTACTGTCAGCTGTACGGCCCCGTGTGCGGAAATCACGGACTATACGGCGCAAAAGACGTACCCTGGAGGTGGAAATTCTGGTGTTTTCATCCATATTCAGCTGATTTAGGGCACTGACATAAATTTTAAACTTGTGGTCACGGGGAATGGACCTGGTAAGCTTTTCATTAAGTCCATGAATTCCCTCGATGATAATAGGCTGATTTGAGGCTATTTGTCTTACATTGGCCCCGTCCATTTCCCGCACGCCCTTTTTAAAGTTGAAGGTGGGTATAATTACCCTGTCCCCCGCCAAAAGGGCGGAAAGCTGCTCATTAAACAGCTTTATATCCACTGCGTCAATGGACTCAAAGTCAAAGGAGCCATCGGGCAGCTTGGGAGTATCATCCCGATTGACAAAATAATTATCAATGGACAATGAAACCGGCTCCAGGCCCATTACCCGCAGCTGAACCCTAAGGCGCTGGGCAAAGGAGGTTTTACCTGAGGAGGAGGGCCCTGCAATGAGAATAAGCCGATTATTTTTCAAATCTCCAGCGATGCGGTCGGCAATATTGGCAATCTTTTTTTCATGGAGTGCCTCAGAAACCCGAATAAGTTCACTGATGCTGCCGTTTTCTATTATGTTATTTAAATCAGAAACATAGGAGCAGTGTAAAATCCTGGCCCACTCCTTTGCTTCCTCCAGCACTTCCTTAAACATATCCATCACCATCCTTATTAAGCTTCAGCATATATAAAAAATCGGACTGTATTGGCCAGTCCGATTTTCCTTGGTAAACTAATCAATTGAAAATAGTCATCAACAGGCCATAGCAAAGTGCCCCCATAGCTGCCGTACAGGGAATGGTAAGCACCCAGGCCATGACCATCTGCTGGGCGACTCCCCAACGGACGGCCTTAATTCTCTTGGCTGCACCTACACCCATAATAGAACCGGATACAACATGGGTTGTACTAACTGGTAAATGAAGCAGCGTAGCTGTAAATATCGTAATGGAAGAGTTCAAATCAGCAGCAAAGCCATTTATTGGCTCCAGCTTAATAATTTTTCCCCCCACAGTCTTGATGATGCTCCAGCCACCTACCGAGGTACCCACTGCCATAGCCGTGGCACAAAGCACCTTTACGATAAGCGGTACCTCAAACTCCTGAAGAACCCCACCGGATACCAGGGCCAGGGTGATAATACCCATGGACTTTTGGGCATCATTGGAGCCATGGGAGAAGGCCATAGTGGCTGCCGTAACAATCTGCATCTTCTTAAAGCGATGGTTAACCTTGGATGGACTGGAATTCTGAAAAATCCGGAACATCAAATTCATAATGATGTAGCCCACCACCATGCCCACCAATGGGGAGGTGACCAAGGCAATAACTATCTTGCCAATACCCGTAAAATTCAGCCCCTCCATGCCCATATCCGACATGAGGACGCCACCGATAAGGCCGCCCACCAAGGCATGAGACGAGCTGCTGGGCAGGCCGATTTTCCAGGTCAGCAAATTCCATATAATAGCACCTGTAAGGGAGGCTATTATGATTGGCTGATCGATATGTCCCACCACAATATCGCCACCAATGGTCTTGGCAACGCCGGTACTGACCATGGCACCAAAGAAGTTGAGTACAGCTGCCATAATTATGGCCCGGCTTGGTGATATTGCCCTGGTGGATACCGAGGTAGCAATGGCATTTGCCGTATCATGGAAGCCATTTATAAAGTCAAATGCCAAGGCCAAGGCTATTACTATAATGATAAAAGGATGTAAATCAAGCATACTTCATTACCACACCTCTAAGCAAATCCGCCATTTTCTCACAGTGATCCAGGGTGTCCTCCAAATCCTCCAGCAAATCCTTCCACTTAATAAGCTCAATAGGATCCTTTACCTGAGCAAACAGATATGCCAGTTCGCTTCTGAAGATATGGTCCCCCTCACTTTCCAGCTTGCTGACCTCACTGGTCAGGTTAAGCAGCTGATCCTGATTTTTACTGATTTCCGGCAGCAGCTCCAACACCTTAATAAGCTTCTGAGTACACTCAATAAGCAGCTTTGTGAGCCGGATAGCCCCCTCACGGGCCTCACCGGTATGATAAATAACAATGCGCTGCAGAATTCCCTGCAATAAATCTACCCCATCGTCCAGGCCATTGGCAATAGCATAAATATCCTCCCGGTCGATAGGTGTAATAAAGGTCTGATTTAACTTGTCAATTATCCGATCATTGACCCTGTCAGCCTTGTGCTCAATATCGTTAATTTCCTTAACCTTTATATCAGCCTTCCGGTGATCCACCATTACTTCATCCATCAAAAGGGAACCCTGGTAGAAAAATTGGGCACTTTCCAAAAAAAGATCATAAAATTCGGAATCGCCTTTTCTATTGAAACTAAACATAGCAACCTCCCTGCAAAACGATATCTACAATAACTATAACACATAACAGAGGCTTTTAACAATAAAATAAAAGAGGATGTCCCATGTAATGATTTTTCATCCAGGCGGCAGCCTATTTTTTTCTGCACATTCTTCCTTTATTTGCAACCACATAGCAGGCCCATATATGCCTTGACAAAAGCGTGGTCTTGTGGGGTTGTGTTCCTTTTTTTCAGCAAACTACGGGCAAATTGATATTTGCACTACGCCCTTACACGAAATTTAAGCTCCCACTGCGCCGTAGGCTTGTGCTCACTAAGTGTTCATAGTAAACTTACTGGACACCTGACGGTGTCCACACGCCCTTACAACGAAATCTAAAGCTCATCTGCATCCTTCGGATTTGCTTCGCTAAGATTTCCTAGTAAACTCCGTGCGAAACGGTTTTTCGCACTACGCCCTTACAACGAACACTAAGCTCCCACTGCGCCGTAGGCTTGTGCTCACTAAGTGTTCATAGTAAAAGGGACTGCCGACTAATTTCTTAGTGAGACAGCCCCTTTATTAGTGTCTAAAATATGGATTATGTGACTACGATTATCCCTCAACAGCCTTTAATGCTTTAAGTACCTTTGCCGCCATACCGTACATCTTGGCCTTTGGTATGGAGCACACCGCAATACGAACGCCCTTCTTCAGGGGAACAGCAAAGATCAAATCATCGTGCAGCTTATCACATACAGCTGCCGAATCCTTGGCCGGAACTGAAATAAAGAAGCCTGCCTTATATGGCAATGCCTTCAGACCGCACTCCTCAGCCTCCTTCATGAAAATAGCCGCCCGATCGCGAATAACGCCGTACAGCTCCTCCCGTTCCTTTTCAAACTGGGCCAGCATTGCACTGTCCTGCTGAATGGTGGTCAGCAGGGTCTGGGCACCACGGTTAATATTGGACCAGGTGGCACGGCCGGTAAACTTGGTAACGTTCTTAAACTCCTCAATAAGCTCTGCACTGGCAGAAAGACCAATGAGGGCACCGGTCCGCTGACCATACATGGTATAGCCCTTGGACATGGAGAAGGCAAACATTACGAAAATATTTTCCGGCAGATTGCTGAACTGCTTCATGAAACGACGGGTCTCATTTTTCTCACCGGCATAATCTATGTATGCAATATCCACCATAAGATTAACCTTCTTGCCCTTGGCGGCCCATTCCTTGGACATATCAATAACCTTGGCCCATTCCTCCTCGGTAAGGCTGTAGCCCGTTGGATTATGGGCAGGGGTATTGATAATCAGCAGCAGGGACTCCTGCTTGGCAAACAGCTCCGCCACCTTGTCCGTCAACGACTTGATATTGTAATTCATATTGTCGTCAAAGAGCTGATAGGTAGCCAATGTGCGGCCAGCCTCCTGGCAGAGTGGATTATAGGTTCCCCAGAACCAGTCAGAGGTCAGTACTGCATCGCCAATCTCAGAATAATTCTGGATGGCCATATGCAATGCTCCTGTTCCGCCAGAAGTAGCGCAAGCGGCTATATGACCCTCCGGCTTGTTATCCGCAAAGGTCAGGCCAATAACTGCCTCCAGATACGCAGGAAGACCAGCTGGCGGCGCATAGGCTGCCACATCAGAAATCTTCAGACCCCTAAAGGCCTTTTCCATGGTAGGGAGACAGGCCAGCTTTCCATCCTCGCCTATAATTGAACCTACAGTTGCATTTGTTACCTTGTCGGCACCATGCACCTTGATGGCTTCGTTGCAGGCTCCGCTGGCCCCAAAAATAACATCTACCAGCTTTTTACCTACACGGTGTGAAGCAACCTGTGAACTCATACATCATCCGCCTCCTTAAAATTTATAACGCCATTGTTCAAATTTTTCTTCTTTAGAAGAAAAATCTTCCAATTAGCGTTTCAACGAGCTGGGAGATATGCTCGCCAGCTGTTGTAGTTTGTTTTCCCCCACCTAAAGAGGTGGGGGACATCTTAAAGCTCGTTATAAAAATAAAAAATTTATTGACTCTTTTAACTCATTATACCACTTTTGAAGAAAATTTCCTTAATTTTATTCAAAAAATATATTCAATCCATTAAATATATTTATACAAGTTATGTGTTTTTTGATATAGAAGTACCCATTTATACATTAATATAGGAGGATGTCCCTTTGGAGCATCCTCCCAGCTATTCAGCTATTCACCTATTCAATGAGACTTATTCAGTTGGAGATGTATACGCCCACTGAACGGAGTCGAATTAATCCAGAGCCTATGGGGGCTTTTCTCCCACCTAAGAGGGGGGAATACTTAGCACCCGTCAGTGTAGGGTTCAATTACTTTTCCGGAAAAAATTCCTTATGAATTGCATTGGCTGCTTCACTGAGCTCTGAGCCCTTTATAAGACAGCTTATGCTGATTTCAGAGGTACTGATGGCATCGATATTAACATTGGCATCAGCCAGAGCGCCAAACATTCTGGCCGCAATTCCCGGATTTCCCAGCATCCCTGCGCCAACTATGGATACCTTGGCCACATCCTCCTCAATAAGGACGGCTACAGCATGCAGCTTCTCAGCTACGGCGTCAACCGTTTTCTTGGTTTCAGGAAGATCATCGAGGGTAGTGGTGAATACCATATCCGTAACATTCTTTTCGATATTTCTGATGCTTTGAACTATCATATCTACAGCAATGTTTTTATCTGCCAGGGCGGAAAAAATCTCCTTTGCAATGCCTGGATTGTTTGGAACACCAAGAACTGCAATTTTTGCCACATTTTTATCATGAGCTACGCCACGAATCAAGAAATCCTTCTCTTCCATTGTATATGCCTCCCTAATCATTGTACCAGGTGTGTTAGTAAAGGTTGAACGAACATGAATTGGAATATTAAAGTATTTACCCATTTCTACAGAACGTGGCTGCATTACTCCAGCTCCCAGACGGGCCATTTCCAGCATTTCATCATAGGTTATTTCCTGCATCTTGCGGGCGTCAGGAATAAGACGTGGATCTGCGGAATAAATACCATCAACATCAGTGTATATTTCACAGGCATCTGCCTTCAGGGCACCGGCCAGAGCCACAGCCGAGGTATCAGAGCCACCACGGCCCAGGGTTACCGGATCCCCCAATTCATTTACTCCCTGGAAGCCGGCTACCACCACGATATTGCCCTTCTCCAGCTCCTTCTTTACCCGGGCCGGTTTAATATCCATAATCTTGCCCTTGGTGTGAACCGAATTTGTCTTCATACCTACCATCTGGCCAGTAAGGGAAATAGCCTTCTGTCCCAGGGTGCGGAACGCCATGGTAAGGAGGGATATCGAAACCTGTTCTCCCGTGGTGAGCAGCATATCCATTTCACGGGTATACTGATATGGATTTGGATTAATCTGCTTTGCCAGCTCTATCAGTTCATCTGTAGTATCTCCCATGGCAGAAACCACCATAACAATCTGATCACCCGGCTGCTTTTCGGCGATAATTCTCTTGGCTACATTAATTATTTTTTCAGTGGAACCCACTGAAGAGCCGCCAAACTTCTTGACAATAAGAGCCATATTTACCTCCCTGTTATTCAAAACAAATACCGATGCATGAAGATATTTTCCATACTGCGTAGACATTTGTTTGATAAATTCTCTTTAATACACTCAAACAACAAGTATTATAATACATTTATGTGTTTCAGTCTACTAAAATACACAATAAAAGGTGTATACTATGTATTTTTTTATGTACAATCCACTATACTATGTAAACTTCAGAGTTGATTTCTGTAAGTAAAGCTGTTTAGCATATGGGATGTACAAATAGCCACCGCCAGAGCATCGGCCACATCATCCGGCTTCGGCGGCTCAGGAAGATTAAGGAGCTTGGTGACCATGTAAATTATCTGCTCCTTTGTGGCTTTGCCATACCCCGTTACAGACTGCTTTATCTGCAGGGGAGTCCTCTCCACCAGCTTCAGTCCATTTTTGGCCGCTGCCAGCAAGACAACGCCTCTGGCCTGACCTACCGGTATAGCGGTGGTTACATTGCGGTTAAAAAACAGCTGCTCTACCCCCATAACATCCGGCTTATATTTTTTTATAAGCATATCCAGTCCATCATATATCTTCACCAGCCTATCCTCAGGCCGGGCCTTGGAACTGGTGGTTATGGCACCATATTCATGGGCTATAAGGCGGCTGCCATTGGTTTCCACAAAACCATAGCCACATATTGCTGTTCCTGGGTCAATCCCCAATGCAAGCATCCTTCTTCTCTCCTCAACGCAAATTTTTCCGGCAAAAAATAAGCGGCCCGAAGGCCGCCATATTTTTATTCCTCGTCCATTTCGTAGTTGCCGTAAACCTCTTGAACATCATCGTTGTCATCGAAGGCATCCAGCATTTTCTGCATATTGGCCACATTTTCGCCCTCAACCTTAACGGTATTGTCAGGCACCATGGTAATTTCCGCAGATGCAGCTTCAATGCCCTTGTCCGTCAATGCCTGAAGGATATCATCAAAGGCCTCCGGCTCACCGGTGATTTCAAATGCGTCCTCCTCGGCCACGAAATCATCGGCACCAGCCTCCAACACCAATTCCATCAAGGCATCCTCATCATCAAAGGCTTCCTTTTCTACCACGAATACAGCCTTTTTGTTAAACATCCAGGATACACAGCCGTTAGCTCCAAGGGAACCGCCATATTTGGAGAAAATGTGACGCACATCAGCGGCAGTACGATTGCGATTATCAGTAAGGATATCCAGCATAATGGCTGTTCCGCCAGGGCCGTAGCCCTCGTAGGTCATCTCCTCATAATTGCTGCCATCAGACGCCCCCAGGCCCTTCTGGATTGCCCGATTAATGTTATCCTTTGGAATGTTGTTGGCCTTGGCCTTGCTCAGTGCCAGCTTAAGCCGCATATTACCCGTTGGATCGGAACCGCCCATGCGGACGGCAATGGTAATTTCACGGCCGATTTTAGTGGTAATCTTGCCGCGAATAGCGTCATTGGCTCCTTTTTTTCTCTTGATATTAGCCCATTTAGAATGTCCTGACATTACTGAAAACTCCTTTTATTACATTTTCTTGGGGACAGTACCCAAGGTATATTTCACAGATAGATAGTATAACACAAATGGCAAGTTTTAGCCACTTTTACATATGTATCATTGGAAGTACCGATATGCCCACAATCGGGAACTGTGCACTTACGCTTATATATGGTTTATTTGTCTATAAAAATCATAGAAAATCCGATATAACTGTAATCGTAAAGGCCGGATAGGGGTGCAAAAGGGGACATATTTTGCCTTGGTACTTAGTGAATGCAAGCCAAAGGCGCAGCATGAGCTTAGTACCGCTAGGCAAACTAGAGAGCACGAGTGTTCCCCGTTGTACCCCTGTCCGGCCTTGTATATATTACACTTTAAGCAAACGGTAGAATTTTTTCTTGCCCTTCTTCACAATGGCTTCCCCATCACGGAAGTCACTGTCCGAAAGTGCATAATCCGGGTCGCTGACCTTTTCCTCATTGAGCGACAAGCCATTTTGCTGAATGAGGCGGCGGGCCTCACCCTTGGAGCCGAATACCTCGGCTGCCACCAGCACATCCACCAGCTTTTTGCCGGCATCGTCAGCGGTAAGCTCAATGGTAGGCATATTCTCATTGGAGCCGGAGCCGCCGAATACTGCTTCAGCAGCCTCCTTGGCCTTGTCCGCCTCCTCCTGGCCGTGGACCAGCTTGGTCACCTCATAGGCCAACACCTTCTTGGCCTCATTAATCTCCTGACCCTCAAGGGCCCCCAGACGACGGACCTCATCCATGGGCAGGAAGGTCAAGAGAGCCAAACAACGCTCCACATCTGCATCGTCCACATTGCGCCAGTACTGGTAGAAATCATATGGTGAGGTCTTTTCCTTGTCCAGCCACAGAGCACCGCCGGCCGTTTTGCCCATCTTCTGACCATCGCTCTTGGTCAGAAGGGTAAAGGTAAGGCCATATACGGCATCGCCGGTAATGCGCCGGGTAAGCTCAACACCACCGATAATATTTGACCACTGATCATCGCCACCCATTTCCAGCTTCAGATTGTAGCGGCGATGCAACTCCAAAAAGTCGTAGGACTGCATAATCATGTAATTGAATTCCAGGAAGGTCAAGCCCTTTTCCATGCGGTTCTTGTAGCACTCAGCGGCCAGCATGCGGTTAACGGTGAAATGAGCCCCCACCTCCCGCAGCAAATCAATATAATTCAGCTTGCGGAGCCAGTCCCCATTATTTACCATCAGGGCCTTGCCATCACTGAAGTCAATGAACCGAGCCATCTGCTTTTTAAACTGATTGCAGTTATATTCAATATCCTCATCAGTAAGCATCTTGCGCATATCACTGCGGCCGGACGGGTCCCCTACAGTACCGGTGCCGCCACCCACCAAGCATACCGGACGATGTCCGGCCCGCTGAAGATGGGACATGACCATCAGACCCAGAAAATGGCCTACGTGAAGGCTGTCAGCAGTGGGGTCAAACCCAATATAAAAGGTAACCTTCTCATTCTCCAGCATTGCCCGAACTTCGTCCTCATTGGTACACTGGGCAATGTAGCCGCGTTCCTTCAGTACGTCAAAAACACTTGTTGCCATTATATTATTTCTCTCCTTAAACCTGAAAACAGGATGATTTATTGTCTAATCAGTTTGCCATTTTACCACCTGCAGCCGTTGGTGAAGGGGCTGACTGAGGCTGCTTCGGCTTTGGCTCCTCATTTACAGTGGTCCTGGCAGCAGGTGCCTTGGCCTCCGTATCAGCCTTCTTGCCATTGGAGGTGGAATTAGGCTTGGAATTATTATTGTTATTTCCGTTGGTATTTTTACTCTTGGCGGTATCCTCCCTGGTATCCTCCTTAACCGGTTCTTCCACAGAGGTAAGTGACGCTCCGTCAAATTTCTTTACCGGCATATCTGCCAGGGCCTTATTCATAAACGCCTTCCAGATGACCGCCGGCGTAGTACCGCCTGTCATAGTGCCCATGCGCTGATTGTCATCGGTACCAACCCAGACACCTACCACCAAATCCGGCACATAACCCACAAACCAGGCATCGTGATAATCACTGGTTGTACCGGTCTTGCCCGCTGTTGGACGGCCAATGTTGGCTGCGGTACCCGTACCGCGGACCACCACGCCCATAAGCATACTGGTCAGCTCATTGGCAGTAGCCTTTTTGAGGACCTGCTTGCTGTCGGTATGATTCTCCTCCAGCACCTTGCCGTTGCGGTCAAGCACCTTGATTATGGCGGTGTGATTAACATGGACACCGTCATTGGCAAAGGTACAATAGGCACTGGTAAGCTCCAAGGGTGTTACACCTCGGGTTAAACCGCCCAGGGCAGTGGATAAATTACCGTCATTCTGGTTTCCTTCTGTAACAAAGGTGGAAACGCCCATTTCCTTGGCCAGGTAAATAATCTTATCAATCCCCACATCCTTGGCCACCTGAACTGTTGGTACGTTCAGGGACTGCTCTGCCACATATCGCAGGGAAACCTTGCCATTGAAATCCCGGCTGTAGTTTTGGGGTTCCCAGCCGTTAATATTTATTGGCTTATCCTCAATAACCGTGGAAGGAGTGAAGTCCGCCTCCAGGGCCGCAGCAAACACAAATGGTTTAAAGGCCGATCCCGGCTGACGCTCTGCCAAAACCGCCCGATTAAACTGGTCTGTACCGCGACCACCCACCATTGCCTTGATATGACCGGTATGAGGATCGATGGCCACCAAGGCCCCCTGGGGCTGTTGAATACCATTGCTTTCACCCATATCAGGAAGATTTTTCATGGCTTCCTCTGCGGCCTTTTGCATATCCATGTCCAGGGTGGTATAAATCTTCAGCCCCTCTTTATAGACTGCATCAGCCCCATACTTTTCAATCATGGTCTGGGTTACATAATCAATAAAATAGGATGCCTCACTGCCGGACTTGGCCGAGGCCTTTACCAGGCGAAGCTCCTCACCCTTGGTTTTATTGGCAGTGGAGGAGCTGATATAACCGTATTTGGCCATCTGCTCCAGCACGGTAGCCTTGCGCTCCTGGGCAGCCTGAAGATTATTGGTAGGGGAATAGTAATTTGGACTTTTTGGAATACCGGCCAGCATGGCGCATTCGCTTAAATCCAGCTTATCAACATCCTTGCCGAAATAGGTTTTGGCTGCCGCCTGAACCCCATAGGCACCATTGCCGAAATAAATCTGATTAAGGTACAGCTCCAGGATTTCCTCCTTTGTGTACTGATGCTCCAGCTGAATGGCCAGGAACATTTCCTGAATTTTACGCTTAAAAGTACGGTCCTGAGTCAAATAGGCATTCTTGGCCAGCTGCTGGGTGATGGTGGAACCACCCTCAGCCACGCCCTGGCTGGTAATATTGGACCAAATGGCACGCATTATGCCCCGAGGGTCAACGCCTGAATGCTCGTAAAACCGGGCATCCTCCACTGCCACGAAGGCATTTTTTAAATTCTCCGGAATTTGATTCATCTTAACCGGAACGCGATTTTCATCAGCATGAACATTGGCAATTTCATTGCCGTTTATGTCGTAAATCTGGGAAGATGCCGGTGGCCGCACATCAGCAAGATCTGCCTTTGTATTCAATGTAGCCGTAAGAAATCCGCATCCCACACCGATGATCATAACGACTATTATTGAAGCAAAAACTATCAGCAATCGCCTTGCACCACCTCCACCAGAGGACTTTTGAGGCTTCTTCGCCTGTCGAGCCCGCTGCTGAGCCGCACCTGTACGTTTTTCCATGATAGACCTCCTTATAAACATATACGTTTCTATTCTATCATAAACAAATAATTTTCGCGAAAATTATTATTTTAGAGTTACCAGCGTTGCACCTGTGCCGCCTTCGCTCATATCGGCAAAGTTGAACTGGGCAACATTTGGGTGATGCTTAAGGTACTCATGGACGCCCTTTCTAAGTGCGCCTGTGCCCTTTCCATGTATAACAAGCACCTGGGACAGTCCTGCCATCATGGAGTCATCGATAAACTTGTCCAAAACCACCTCGGCCTCGTCCACCATCATGCCGCGGATATCAATATCGCGATGGGCCTCCTGGGTTTTGGCAATAAAGCTGCCGCCTCCCTTGGCTTTTTTTCCGGCTGAGGCTGCCGGCTGCTCCTTTTTGCCCTTTTCCACGAATTTACAGGCTGAGGCCTTCATCGTAGTTTTCATGGCCCCCAGCTGAATTTCCAGCTCCTTGCCATGAATCCCCAGAACTGTTCCCTTCTGGTCTAGCTTGGTAACATAAATCGTGTCACCCACCTCAATGGTTTTCAGGTCAATGGGCTTTCTGAAGGCCTTGGCTGACACAATTCCCGGACGGACCCGCCCGGCTTCCTCATTAAGCTTATTTCGGGCATCCTGAATGGCCTGCTGACGCTTCTGAATTCCCATATCATTAAACTGCTCCTTAAGCTGTTTAATGATTTCCTCGGATTCCCTGCGGGCACGACGAACCAGGGCAGAGCCCTCATCCTTGGCCCGGCGGATAATATCCGCCTTCCTCTGGGACAGCTCCGTCCGCAGAGCCTCGGCCTTGGCCTCCATCTTCTGGGCTCTTTGGAGCTTAGCCTCAATATCGGCATTCATCTGCTCGTACATCATTTTCTCTTTTTCCAGCTGGTTGATGACCTGCTCAAACTGGGCATGATCGGCCTGGATAAGCTGTTTGGCCCGTATAACCAGGGCTTCACTCAGGCCCAGTCGACGGCTGATGGCAAAGGCATTACTTGCTCCGGGGATGCCGGTGAGCAGTCTGTAGGTTGGCCTGAGGGTATTGACATCAAATTCCACACAGGCGTTTTCAATGCCCTGCCGGCTAAAGGCAAAGGTTTTCAGCTCGGAATAATGGGTAGTGGCCATAACCGCAGCCTTGATGTTCAGCAGCTGCTCCAAAATAGCCATGGCCAGTGCCGCTCCTTCCTCCGGGTCAGTTCCGGCCCCCAGCTCATCCAGCAGCAGCAAATCATCGGGCTCAACCTTGCCTAAAATCTCCACCAGATGGGTCATATGGGCGGAGAAGGTACTGAGACTTTGCTCGATGCTCTGCTCATCCCCAATGTCAGCGTAAACATTATTATAAACCCTGATACTGGACCCATTTTCCACAGGAAGAAACAGACCGGCCTGGGCCATCAGCACCAACAGTCCCAAGGTCTTCATGCTCACCGTTTTGCCGCCTGTATTCGGGCCGGTAACCAGCAGCATGTTGTAATCCCCGCCTATATTAATATCAATTGGCACCACCTTGTCACTGTCAATAAGGGGATGACGGGCCGACAGCAGGGAGGTTGTTCCCTCCTCACTGAGGATGGGCTCCACTGCCTTCATTTCCCGGGCCAGTCCAGCCTTGGCAAAGGTAAAGTCAATAAAGGCCAATATATCGCAATTTTCCATAAGGATATCGTCCTTACGGCGAATCTGATTGGAAATATCCCGCAGAATACGTTCCACCTCATGCTTTTCGGCTGCCACCAGCTGTTTGATATCATTGTTTAAGTTAACCACCGCCATGGGCTCCACAAATACGGTGGAACCGCTGGCCGACTGGTCATGAACTATACCGGGAAAATACTGACGGTATTCCTGTTTAATAGGCACCACATAGCGGTCTCCCCGCATGGTTACAATGGCATCCTGAAAATACTTCTGGTATTCCGCCGAATGGAGAATATTGCTGAGATGATCCTTAATCCGGGCCTGGGAAGACTTAACCTCCCGCCGAATTCGCTTTAATTCCACACTGGCATCATCCCGGAGATTGCCGTGCTCATCCACGGTATTTTCCAGATTGCGCTCCAGCTCCCCCAAAATCTCCAGGCTGCGGGCCCAGCTTTTCAAAATAGGTGCCTCCAGCTCCAGCTCCTTGAAAAACCGTTTCACAGCCCGCATGGCGTACATGGTGGTAAGCACATCCATTATCTCCGACGGCTCAATAACCCCACCAATGCCGATTTTCTTCATGAGCTCACGAATATCCCGAATGCCTCCCAATGGCGGATTGGCCATGGAGGACACCATAACAGCCTCAGCAGTTTCCCGCAGCCGTTCCCTGACCTCCTCAGGGTCATTACTTGGCTGAAGTCCACCGGCCAGCTCCTTGCCTAAAATAGAACCGGCCTTATTTTGCAGCCGCTCTAATATCTTTTTATATTCCAATACCTTAAATGAATCCTGTTCCATCGATAACCTCAAACCAATCTATTATTCCACACCTCTAAAATAATGACCACGGGTGACATTGTCCCCCTCAAGGGCAGTCACCTCAGCCCGTTCGTCATCACTTAGCTCTCTGCCGCAGGCCATATATTTTCTGTAATTGGCAATCGTCCTTTTCAATTGATTGGGCTCCATATACCGGGCCTCTATTCTCAGCTGACTAATCCCCATATTGCTAAATTTCATGGCATGGGGCAGCATGCTTAATCTATTACCGTTTAGTACATGCATGTGACAATATTGGTCCATAACCAGAGGGAATTTAATCTCTTTACGGTCCTTCAAAAAGAATTTCTTCCCACTGTTCACACAAGGCGCACCGCATTGACCGGTATGGAGATTGCCAATAAAGCTGCCGGCAACACAATACTCCGACACCATAAGCTCCAAGTTGCCATCCACAATACAGGAAAGGGGGATAGCACTTTCCCGGGCCAGAGCCTCCACCTGTACCATAGTCAGCTCGGGGGAAAGAGTCACGGCCTCAGCTCCCAGCTCCTGTAAATGCTGTAGGGTCTTAAAATTATAGGCGGGCAGCGAATAATCAGCGTGTACCGGTATATCCGTATATTCCTTTACAGCCGCCAGCGAGCCAATATTATGTACATTAATCGCATCAGGATGATATGCGGCCACCGTCTGTAACCAGGTGTGAAAGCCATTAAGCTCATTATTCCTGATAATACGTGGCGTATTCAGTGCAATCCTGACCCCTGCCCGATGGGCCATAAATATAGCCTTTTCATACTGCATGGGAATAATGGCCTCATGGTGGTAGGAGTCTCCACCAAATACTACCCAGTCCGCCCCTGCAGCAATGGCCTTATCCAACAGCTCCAGGGTATCCACTACGGCTGTAATCCCTGACTTAACCCGCTTATTGGTCCTGTTTTTACGGAGAGCAGCATTATTTTCCATAACCGGCTTAACCTGGTATTTGGCCAGCCGCTGATTTTCCAGCATTACCACCGCCTGGCGTCTGGCCTCGTTTATCTCACTGACCGGCACCATAACCTTCCCTGCTATATCACATTCCAACCTGGCCAATTCAAAAATTGATGTTCCCAGTCGGGAAACCTGTTTACGGATGGTTTCTTCATCTAATGGCCGCTTTATGGCCTCCTGACCAATGAATTCCGTCCGGCCTACACCCTGATGGCCCTCCCCATCAGTCATGGTAATAACCAATGGCTCCTCCACAGCCGCCCTGACCTGTACCTCCACGGCCACCCGCCGTACAGGGGCACCAGTATTGTAAAAGCCCTTGGCCCATTCCATAAGGGAGGCATCGTACACCTTAAAGGCCCGGTCGTGGTCAAATACCCGGGACTCCACCGGGAAGCTCACCACCGAGCCTGCCGGGGCCTGGTCCACCGGTACCATATTGCGGTTCTTGCCGCTCTTTACCAGGTGCAGTTCCTTAACAGTGGCCGTTACCCGGCCCCCTACCTTTACCCAGAAATCCACCTGATCGCCTGCTGACAGGCTGTCCGCCAGCTTCATAATTACCATGCCGGTGGTACCGTCATATTCCATAACCCGGCCCAGCATAATCCCCCGGTTATTGGGACGGCGGTCGCTCATCATATTGCGTCCCTGCTTCTTTTCCAGAAAGGCCGTAGTAAAATCCCGATTAAAGACCTGAGCCAAATCATGGCGTGTTTTATCCGTTACCTGAAAATGCCCTGCATAATGGCTGTCAATCACCTGACGATAATTATTTACCACAATGGCCACATATTCGGGACGCTTCATACGCCCCTCGATTTTAAGGGAGGCCACGCCGGCATCAATAAGCTGAGGTATCAGGTCAATGGCATTCATATCCCGCGGGCTCAGCAAATACTTTCCGGCCGAGTCCTTCAGCATGTCATTGTCATGGTCATCCACCAGGGTATAGGGCAAACGGCAGGGCTGGGCGCAGCGGCCCCGATTGCCGGACCGTCCGCCAATCATACTGCTCATCAGGCACTGACCTGAATAACAAACACATAATGCTCCATGGATAAAGACCTCTATTTCCACCTTGCAATTGGCGATTATATGCTTAATGGTCTCCAGGGACACCTCACGGGACAACACCACCCGGGTAAAGCCCATTTTTTCCAGGGCCAGTACCCCATCCAAATTGTGCACCGTCATCTGGGTGCTGGCGTGAAGGGGCAAATCCGGCACAAGCTCCCGGGCCAGCTTGGCCACGCCCAAATCCTGGACCAAAATGGCATCCGCCCCGGCTTCATACAAAAAGCGGAGATATTCGGCCAGCTGGGGCAGCTCCTGATCATCCACGAGGGTATTTACGGTAACATTAATAAGGACATTGCGCAAATGGGCTATTCTGATAGCCTCACGCATGCCTTCTTCATCAAAATTATCTGCATAGGCTCTGGCGCCAAACATATTTCCTGCAAGATAAATGGCATTGGCACCACTTTCAATTGCAGCAATGAGGGCCTCCTTACTGCCGGCCGGGGCCAGCAATTCAACCATAGCTGCATCCTCCAAATCTATATAAAAACAAATCAAGCAAAAAAATCACATCGTATTATTATACCCTAGTTGTTCTTTTTTTGCCATATATAAATGAGCGTTGGGACAGTGCCTTTCACAATGTCACGATACTAAAATTTTTTGTTGCATTTATATAGTGTAAAAAATCATAACTCGCTTCGCCCAAAAGATTAGCTTGGCTTCGCTCAAACAAATGATTTTTTCACTAATATTAAGGTAAAGCAACAAAAAATTTCTTAACGTATCGTGCCAAACTGTTCAAGGCATCTGTCCCAACGCTCCATATAAAAATTAAAAGAACTGCCGGGAAATATTCCCAACAGTTCTTGATGCCCTATTATGCTTTTAGTCCCGCTTTGTAAGAATTGTGGACAGGTAATTCAGCTTCTTGTCCTTATTGGCTGCCACATCATCGATGATTTCCTCATCCGGCAGGCCGCAACGGCTTACCAGGGTAGCATTCTTCAGCATGGAGGCTTCCTCCAAATTATCCACCACCTGGGAGAAATTCTTGTATACCTTCATGATAACTGCATTATCGCAGGTAGCCAATGCCTTCTTCAGCTTATCCTCGGAAACAGTGGCCGGAATGATGCTCAATATATCATCCCCCTCCACGATGGACCGTCCCAAATAGCTGGCAATGGCACAGAAGGCCGGAATTCCCGGAATTGTTTCGATGTCAGCCCCAGCCTCCTTTAGACGGTTATATACATAAATATAGGTGCTGTAGAACATTGGGTCACCCAGGGTAAGGAACACCACCTGCTTACCAGCCTCCAGCATTGCCATAATCTCGGCCTTATTCTTGTCCCAGGCACTTGTATCCGCTGAAAAGCCCTTTACCATTGGATAAATCTGATAAACGATTTCTGTATTTTCACCAATATAGCAACGGGCAATATCCAAGGCCACGCTGCCCTCCTTTTTCTCTGTCCGTGGTGCAATAATTACATCAGCACCCTTAATAGCATTTACTGCCTTAACGGTCAGCAGCTCAGAATCCCCTGGGCCTACACCTACGCCAAACACTTTACCCTTCATATGTGTATCACTCCTTAATCAACTCATTCTATTTTCATATTTTTATGGTACATTATGCCTATAAGCTATTAATACTATAATAACACAAAAAGCTTTACAAGTAAGTTTTTTTTCATTAAATTAGAATTATCCAATTGATTTTTTTGGGGAGGTGCCCATTGTGAAAATTCTGTTGAATGAGGATGCCGACGTGGTTGCTACCGTAAAAGCAGGACTCCAAAAGACAGGCGGTTATTGTCCATGCCGTCTGGAAAAAAGCGAGGATACAAAATGTATGTGCAAGGAATTCCGCGACCAGATTAAGAACCCTGACTATGAGGGCTATTGTCACTGCATGTTGTACTACAAGTCCCTGAAGGATGTATAACAATCAATATTACTCTAAAGGAGGATAAAAATATGGCTGAGGTTAAGGTTACAAAGGATAATTTCCAGAAGGAGGTACTGGAATCCGACATTCCCGTTATTGTGGATTTCTGGGCGGAATGGTGCGGACCCTGCAAAATGATGGCCCCTATCCTGAAGGAAATTGCCGAAGAAAATGAAGGCTCCATCAAGGTGGCCAAAATTAATGTGGATGAGGAATCCTATCTTTCCTCCCAATATGGCATTGTCAGCATTCCGAGCCTGTACTTCTTTAAAAATGGCAAGGTGGTAAATCAGTACATCGGCTACGTGCAAAAGGATTTTGTACTGAAGCTGCTGAATGAATAATTTTTAACACAAAAAATAAGCACCAAAAAACGCTATTATCTGCTGTAAGCAGCACACCACTGTGACTTCAGCCTATAATAGCGTTTTTCTTGTACCCTAAATTGTGGTCTGAATAATGGTTTCCAGGGCAATTTTTATCATGTCATTAAAATTACTCTGACGTTCCTCTGCCGGAACAGCCTCCTTGGTCAGCAGATGGTCAGAGGCAGTAAATATGCCCAGGCTCTGGACACGGTATTGGGCCGCAATGAGGTATAGGGCTGCAGTCTCCATTTCCACTGCCAAAATACCATAGCGGCGCAGCTTGTCATTATCAATTTCATCATCATAGAAGCGATCTACAGTAATAATATTACCCACCTTGGTGGAAATCTTCAACGCCTGGCCCACCTCCATGGCCTTGGCCATCATTTCATAATCCGCCAAGGGCGCAAAATTAATGGTTGGGCCAAAGATATTGCGGATAATGGAGGAATCTGTGGTGGCTCCCTGGGCGATAACGATATCCCGCAGATTGATATTCTCGTGCATGGCACCACAGGTACCGACACGTATCAGCTTTCTGGCACCGTATTCCCTAATTAGTTCAGTAACATAAATAGAAATGGAGGGAATGCCCATACCAGTACCCTGAACCGATACCGGCACCCCCTTATAGGTTCCGGTGTAGCCGTAGGCACCACGGATTTCATTATAGCACTTGGCATCCTCCAGGAAATTCTCTGCAATATGCTTGGCGCGAAGCGGGTCCCCCGGAAGCAATACTCTTTTGGCAATTTCACCGGCCTGTGCTCCAATATGTAAACTCATTACAATTCTCCCCTTTCAAATTTGTCGTTACACCAATATATCGTCATGGCTTTTTACTATCTGATTTGCCCCTGATAAATCCTGTGGTCCGGAATTTGGATTGTAATAACCAATACAACGCATGCCCGCTGCCTTAGCGGCGGTAACTCCTGCATAGGCATCCTCAATAACCGTGCAGTTTTCCGGTTTTACTCCCAGCTTTTCTGCCACCGTAAGGAAAATCAAGGGATCCGGCTTGCTACGGGGCAATTCATCACCGCTGACCAATACGCGAAAATAATCCCTCAGCCCAAAGCGGCCCAGCACAAGCTGGATCATTTCCATGGTGGAGGAGGAGCCCAGGCCAATAACATAGCCGGCCGCCTTTAGACGCTCCAAAAGCTCCCTCACTCCCGGCATGGTGGTTATGGAGTCATCCTCCACCAGCAGGCCGGTCTGACT
>NZ_CAMYWM010000035.1 GCF_947302755.1 uncultured Anaerovibrio sp. | reverse complement strand
CCGCCTGCACTATGCCGGCAGCCGGCAAGCCTGGCTTTGATTTGAAGGACGATGAAATGGAAATTGGTATCGGCATCCACGGTGAGCCAGGCACCTCCCGTGAGCCTTTGAAGCCAGCCAATGCCATTGCTGAGGAGCTCCTGGACAAGATTACTGATGATATTGATTTTGATGGCAAGGAGGTTGCTGTTATTGTTAACGGCATGGGTGGTACTCCTCTCATGGAGCTGTACATTGTTAACAATTTCGTTCATGATTATCTGGAAAAGAAGGGCATTAAGATTTATGACACAATGGTAGGAAATTTCATGACATCCATTGAGATGGCCGGTTTCTCCATTACCCTGCTTCGTCTGGATGAGGAATTGAAGTCCCTGTATAATGCAAAGGCAGATACTCCGGCTCTGAGACGCTAATTTCCTGAGGGGAGCTGTTTAAAACGATTACGAATGCACAGATGATTGATATCTTGAAGGCCATGGCTGCCAGGATTGATGAAGAAAAGGATTATCTCACCGAGCTAGATAACGAAATCGCCGATGGTGACCATGGTGTCAATATGGCAAAGGGCTTTACGGCTGTTGTGGCCAAGCTGGATACCATGGCAGGAAAGGATATAGGAAGTATCCTTAAGACCACCGGTATGACCCTGGTGTCCACTGTTGGCGGTTCTGCCGGACCATTATACGGTACAGCCTTTATGAAGGCCGGTGCCAAGCTGGCCGGCAAGAACGAAATGGATGGCAAGGATCTTGTGGAAGCCATGGAGGCGGCTATTGGCGGTATCCAGATGCGCGGCAAGGCTACCACAGGTGAAAAAACCATGCTGGATGCCCTGTGTCCGGCCTATGATGCATTGAAGGCAGGTATTGAGGCCGGTGAAGCTTTGAAGGCTGCCTTGACCAAGGCTGTAAAGGCTGCAGAGGATGGTGTGGAATATACGAAAACCATCAAGGCCACCAAGGGACGTGCCAGCTATATTGGGGATCGAAGTATTGGCCACCAGGATCCTGGTGCAACCTCATCGTTGTATATGCTGGAGACTTTGTTGGCAAATATCTGATAGGGGAAAATATATTCCTGCCTCGTTTGAACGCTGATTGATTTTATTTGTAAATAATCAAATATTCCATTAGCAGCGTTATGTTAAGTGTTGAAAGCCAGACTTAGGAGGCAGCTTCTCAGTCTGGCTTTTCAATTTAAGGAGAAATGAATTATGGTTGGTGTAGTTATAGTTTCCCATAGCCAGACCTTGGCTGAGGGCGTTGTTGAATTGGCCAAGCTGATGGCTTCTGATGCTAAAATAGTTGCTGCAGGCGGCCTGGAGGATGGCACTCCCGGTACCAGCTTTGAAAAAATATACAACGCTGTGGAAGAGGTATACTCTGATGATGGTGTAGCTGTTCTCATGGATATGGGCAGTGCTGTAATGACTACCGAAATGGTTATAGAAGCCATGGAGGGACGTAAAATCCTTATGCTTGACGGCCCTGTTGTGGAGGGCGGCGTTGTGGTGGCCCTGGAAGCATCTTTGGGTACTCCCTTGGAGGAGCTGCAGGAAAAGGTTGATGAAGCACGAAATACTAAAAAATTAGATAATTGATTGATTTTATTGACAAAATTCAGTGGGAATATATTTTCCCACTGAATAAGTCAATTTTTTTGTAAAATATATTAGCTAAAAATTTTAATAAATAGATGATTTGAAATTGTGAAAATATTCCTTTTTGTTTACAAGATATGCTATAATGAAGTAGTCAGGAGGAATAGCATTTTGAAGCTGAGAGGAAGCTTGTATCTGTTGCTGGCAGCATTTATTTGGGGCGTCACCTTTGTGGCCCAGCTGGTGGGAATGGATAATATCGGCCCCTTTACCTATGGCTTTGCCCGGTATATTGTGGGAGTAATAGCCATATTTATTATCTGGTATTGCTTTAGGGGTAAAAGACGTGATGCCAAGGAGCATGGCGAATATTACTCTGGCTGGAAGGCCGGTCTGGGTGCCGGTTTATTGATGTTTATTGCATCGGCCTTTCAGCAATGTGCCTTACAGTATACTACTGCAGGCAAGACAGCATTTATAACCTGTTTATATATAATTTTTGTTCCTATTATATCAGTGATTGTGGGAAAGCTGCTAAAGCTGGAAAATTGGATTGGTGCTTTGGCGGCGGTCATTGGTCTTTATTGTCTCTCCATTAAGGGAGAGTTCAATTTAAATTACGGTGATGTTCTCGCTTTTATCTGTTCTATTTTTTGGTCACTGCACATAATGTATATTGACCGGTTCGCAGATAAAAAGGATAACATAGATATTTCAGCATCCCAGCTGGTTGTATGTACTGTACTTAACGGTATGGTGGCCTTTGCCATAGAAAATGTGGTGTGGCAGGATATTGTGGATGCCTGGTTTCCAATAGTGTTTGCCGGGGTTATGTCCTCGGGAATAGCCTTTACTTTGCAGATTGTGGGGCAGAAGTATGCAGAACCGTCCCATGCAGCGATTATAATGAGCCTGGAGTCTGTTTTTGGGGCCTTGGGCGGCTGGGTGGTTCTTAATGAGCAAATGGCTCCTATCGAAGTCTTTGGCTGTATGATGATGCTTTTGGGTATGCTTATTACTCAGGGCAGTGTTATTATCAGAAATCATTCATTTAAGATATAGAGATATGTAGTATAAAGGGAAATCGTACTTTTATGCTATGGGGAGGATTGTGAGTATGACTGAATCTAATTCTTCAATAAGAGGTGCAGTTGTGACTATAAAGATTGTTGGCGTCGGTGGTGGCGGTAACAATGTATTGGCCCGTCTGGCCGAGGATGGTATGGACAAGAGCCAGCTTGTAGCCGTTAATACTGATGTTCGACAGCTTAGAATTCTTGATTCGGCTGGTATACCGGCTGTTCTTATCGGTGCGAATATGACCAGAGGCCGCGGTACAGGTGGTGATCCTGAAAAGGGACAGTCAGCAGCTATTTCTGATGCATCCCAGATTGCTGATGCAATTCAGGGGGCTGATTTGGTGTTTATCACTGCCGGTATGGGCAAAGGGGTTGGTACCGGTGCTGCACCGGTGGTGGCCAAAATCGCCCATGATATGGGTATTCTCACCGTAGGCATGGTTACGTTGCCCTTTTCCCACGAGGGAAGCCGTAAAATGGAGGTGGCCCGGGACGGTGTGAAGCTTCTGCGGGAGCATATGGATGCGCTGGTAGAGGTAAAGAATGATAATATTCAGCGTTTGCCTGAATTTAGGCAGAAGTCTGTAGGGGAATCCTTCAACATGGTGGATGATGTACTGCGGCAGTCCATCAGCAGTATTGTGGAAATGATTCAGACTACAGGGGTTATCAACGTGGATTTTGCTGATGTTACCACCATATTTAAAAGTGGTGAGGCCTGTGATGCAGTGATGGGTATGGGCGAAGGGCCTAATGCTCTTGAGGCTGTAAAAAATGCCATAAGCAGTCCTCTTATAGAGACCTCGGTAAAGGGGGCCCGTGGCCTGATCGTTAATCTCACCGGCAACAGGAAGCTGCCGCTGCACGATGTAAAGGATGCCAATGAATTCCTCTATGAAAATACCCACCCTGATGTTGAAAACATCATTGGTCTGGTGGTGGATGATGAAATGGGGGATAATGTAAGGGCAACGGTTATTGCCACCAATTTTGATCCTGATGTATTGGCTGAGAAAAACAGCGTTTTAAAGCCAATTCAGTTCGGTAAGGTGGAAAAGCCCAAGCCGATACAGCCCCTTTATGTGGACAAGAGACCGGAGGAGCAGCCAGGGGTTGAGGTACCTCCTGCCAAGGGCAGCGGACCTGAGCTGATTGGCTTCATGAAGGGAACTGCCCACATTGGTGGGGCCAAGTCCAATATTAACCGTAAGGATGACGTGAAAGATTAAGGCTTTATGGAAACTCGTTTTGAAAGAACGGAGCTGCTTTTAGGCGGGGCAGCCCTGGCAAAAATGTCCGACAGCCGGGTAGCTGTTTTCGGTGTGGGCGGTGTAGGTTCATTTACCGTTGAAGCCTTGGCCAGATGTGGTATCGGTCATTTTTTGCTCATAGATAATGATGTGGTCAGCATAAGCAACATAAATCGTCAGCTGCATGCTCTTACCAGTACGGTGGGGCAGTACAAGACCAGGCTTATGGCTGAGCGTATAAAGGAAATTAATCCAAAGGCGGTGGTAGAAACAATTGAAGATTTTTATCTCCCGGAAAAGCGGGATAAATTCTTCAAGGGGAAGATTGATTACATTGTGGATGCCATAGACACAGTAACAGCCAAAATAGATTTGGCTGTGCAGGCTGATAGAATGGGAATACCGATTATCAGCAGCATGGGGGCTGGGAATAAGCTTAATCCGGCAGCCTTTGAGGTTTCGGATATATATAAAACCAGCGTGTGTCCTTTGGCAAGAGTGATGCGTCAGAAGCTGAAAAAGCTGGGAGTAAAAAGGCTTAAGGTGGTTTACTCAAGGGAGGAGCCCATTAAACCTAAAAAAAAATCTGGGGAGACAGATTCTGCTTCCTATGGTGCATCAAAAAAGGCTGTCCCTGGCAGCGTTTCCTTTGTTCCTTCTGTGGCTGGCCTTATTGCAGCCAGCGAGGTGGTGAAGGATTTGTGCAATGGGTTGATTCAACCATAGAATTGGCCTGGTTTCGGTATTTTCGATTATACATTATATTTAACTTTTTGTTTTATCTACTACGTCAATGTAACAATATTACTATATTGCAATATTGTTTATTGTATGCCAAAAGGTTTTAGGGGTTTATAGGTGTAAATGTGTAAGGAGGAATAAGAAATGAAATTGTTTGGCAAGCTTTCTCTGTTAAGCGTCATGCTGGTAACCATAATTGCTCTGGTGGCAGGTTGCGGCAGCAGTGATGGTGGTAAGAAATTCCTGAATATTGCTACCGGTGGTACGGCTGGTACCTATTATCCAATCGGCGGCGCAATGTCGGAAATTCTTAACAACGAGATTAAGGGGATGAACGCCAGTGCCCAGAGTACCGGCGCAACTGTAGCAAATATCAATATGCTGAAGGAAGGTCAGGTTGACCTGGCTATCGTTCAGAACGATATTACCTACTATGCTGCCAATGGCACAGAGATGTTCGAGGGCAAGAAGGTGGAGAATATTAAGGGTATTGCAACTCTTTATCCTGAGACCTGCCAGATTGTTACCCTTGACGGCAAGGGGATTAAGTCCATCGCTGACCTGAAGGGCAAGCGCGTTGCTGTAGGTGCTATGGGTAGTGGTGCTGAGGCAAATGCCCGTCAGATTTTGGCCGCCTATGGTATTACCTATGATGATATTGATGAGCAGTTCCTTTCCTTCAGTGAGGCCGCAAGCGCATTAAAGGACGGTAATGTTGATGCAGCATTCCTTACTGCCGGTTATCCTACCGCTGCTGTACAGGATATTGCTTCCCAGAACAAGGTTAGACTGCTTCCTGTAGAGGCTGCCAAGGCTGACGCTTTGATTGCCAAGTATCCATTCTACACCAAGGTTACCATTCCAGCCGGTACCTACGGTATGACTGAGCCTGTAGAGGCCATTTCCGTAATGGCTATGCTGGTATGCTCCGATAAGGTTGATGATGCTCTCGGATATGAGGTTACCAAGGCACTCTTTACTCACCTTGACCGTATCCAGGCAGCTCATGCTGCAGCAAAGGCTATTACCAAGGAGGGTGCTACCAAGGGTATGCCAATTCCTATGAATGCCGGTGCAGAAAAATTCTTTAAAGAGTAATAGAATATGATAGCTATGGGAGCTGTTACAGAAGCCATTCAGTATGGAATGGTGCAGAGGGGTGCCTTTGTGTCTGCTTCAGCTCCCCTTTTTTAAAATGAACAGTAAAAAAATTGCTTCATGTATACTGATATTGGTGATATTGGTGATATTGGCTGCCGGCTGGTGGCTTTCAGAACCAAGGCTGTGTATATATGGAAATGAGCGGCAAAAAATTGTGACCATGGAGGTCACGCCGGCAACCAAGCTGGAAATAAGCTTTATTCATTCAGTACAAAAAACCTTGGTGGAGGAGTTTCTCACCCCTGATGAGGAGCTAAAGGGCTTTGTACTGAATTCCACCAGATATCATTCCTTTGGTGTTGGCTTGCCCTTTATGGCATCTGACGGGGCCTTTCGACAGGAGGGAAATGCCTTTGTCATGGATGATATGAACCGTCATTTTAGGGAATTGAACCTGCGGACCGGAGTGGGAACCAAGCTGACGGTTACGGTGAATGAGCAGAAATTTGAGCTATATGAAATGTTGGAGCCCGGTCAAAAAGTAGATATTGTTATTGTACCTAGATATAAGACCTTATTAAGGTAACGGTAAAAAGGGGGGAATATACAGCTATGTCAGAAGAAAAGGACGAGAAAGAGCTGGCTGCGGAAGTGCTTAAAAAGTACGATAAAGAGTCAGATACTATGCTGTATACGGGGGTTATGGCCAAAATTGTGTCAGCCATTGCAATTACATTTTCAGTATTCCAGTTATACACCGCTATCTTCGGCGTACTGGATGCCCAGCTGCAGAGGGCAGTTCATCTGGGCTTTGCTTTGGCACTGTCGTATTTACTGTACCCTACCAGAAAATCTTGGTCACGGACCAAGGTACATCCGCTGGATGTACTGTTGTCCATATTAGGTGCGGCAGCACCGGCCTATATATGTATTATGTGAACTGGCTATGCGGGCTGGTATGGTTACAGCTACCGATATGGTAATCGGTGTTGTTGGCCTGCTGCTGGTGGTAGAGGCTACCCGTCGTGTTGTAGGCATACCAATGGTTGTGGTAGTGCTGGTATTTTTAACCTATGCATTTGCCGGTCCATACATGCCGGGTGTTCTTGCCCACAGAGGATTGTCCATTGAACAGCTGGTAGGCCATTTGTACTTTACGACGGAAGGTATTTTCGGTATTCCGTTGGGAGTATCCTCTACCTTTATATTCCTGTTTATTTTGTTTGGTGCGTACCTGGAATCCACCGGACTTGGTAAATTCTTTATTGATATTGCCAATGCTATCGCCGGCTGGGCCAGTGGTGGTCCGGCAAAGGTTGCCGTATTGTCCAGTGCTCTTATGGGTACCGTATCAGGCAGCTCCGTGGCCAACGTGGCCGGTACCGGAAGCTTTACTATTCCAATGATGAAGAAGCTGGGCTACCGCAAGGAATTTGCTGGAGCTGTTGAGGCGGCCTCTTCCACTGGTGGACAGCTCATGCCACCGGTTATGGGTGCTGCTGCCTTCCTTATGGCGGAGTTCGTAGGTGTGCCTTATATTGATATTGTGGCCGCTGCGGTTATTCCGGCAATTTTGTACTTCACAGGCTTGTGGTTGGGTGTTCATCTGGAAGCCAGACGCAATAACCTGAAGGGTGTTCCTCGTGATCAGCTGCCAAAGGCCTGGGTTATATTCAAGGAACGGGGCCATTTGGCTATTCCGCTGGTGGTTATCGTGTACCTTCTGGTAACCGGTTATACGCCAATGCGGGCTGCCCTGGTGGCCATCGTTCTTTCCATTGTGGCGTCGGCTCTCAGAAAGTCCACCCGTATGAAGCCTATTGAGATTGTAAAGGGCCTGGAGGCCGGTGCCCGAAATGTATTGGGCGTAGTTATTGCCTGTGCCTCTGCCGGTATTATTATCGGTGTGGTAACCAAGACCGGTATTGGCCTGAAGCTGGCCTCTGGCCTGTTGGCCCTGTCCGGAGGTAATTTGCTTCTCACCATGTTCTTTACCATGATTACTTCAATTATTTTGGGCATGGGCGTTCCCACCACTGCAAACTATGTTATTACATCCACCATTGCGGCTCCGGCCCTTGTACAGATGGGGGTACCGGTACTGGCTGCCCATATGTTTGTGTTCTATTTCGGTATAATTGCCGATGTAACTCCACCAGTTGCCCTGGCGGCCTATGCGGCCTCGGGTATCAGTGGCGGTAAGCCGTTGATGACCGGAGTAAATGCGTCGAAGCTGGCAATAGGAGCCTTTATCATACCGTATATATTCGTAATGTCGCCGATGATATTGATGATAAATGCCACGGCCTTTGGTCTGGTTTTCTCTACGGTGACGGCTATACTGGGTATGGTGGGCGTAAGCTCGGCCATGATTGGTTATTTGGCCGATCACTGTAAGCCAATTGAACGGGTTATCCTGTTTGTGGGCGGTATATTGATGATTATACCCGGTGTTGAAACAGATGTACCTGGTATGATTATCCTGATAGCCATTCTGCTGTTACAGAGAAAGCGCCACAATAGCAGGGACAGCATTGAGGCATAGGGCATAAAAAGAAAATGCAAGTATATAGCATCCTGAGTAAATAGGAAAAATTATTCAGGATGCTAATTTTTTTTCTATAAAATATTGAATTAGGAGGAGATTTTGTATATTATTGTAACAATAGGGTGAGTATCAATAATTGGGAGATGAGTGATACTAATGAATAAACGTATGAATATCCCTCAGGGGTCTATACTTCGCCGGATATCATTATTTTTTAAAATGATCCAACGTACATCGGACGAGTACTTTTTTGCCACTGATTTGGAGGAAGACCTGGTAATGGTTTCGGCAAATATGGTAAATGATTTTGATGTGCCAAGTGAATGCTTCTACCATATGGACAAATATTGGGCGCCTCTGATTCATCCTGATGATTTGGAGGGCTTTGCCGCTTCGATGAAGATGCCGGAATCCAGGCGCAATAATATTGGTCATGACTGCGAATATCGGATAAAAAATCGCAAGGGTGATTACATATGGGTGCGCTGCCGTGGGCAGTATGCCTTTGATTCAAGGACTGACAAGCCTTTTTTGTTTATGGGAAGCATAAAAAAGCTGGCTCAGCGCAATCATGCTGATGAGCTAACGGGACTGTTAAACAAGTATCAGTTTGAACATGCTGTCAAGGTAGCCTTGAACCGATATCGCGTGGATGGAGTCGGCGGGGCATTGATGGTTTTCGGTATTGATAATTTCAAGATTGTCAATGAAACATATAATCGTCATTACGGTGATGAGGTGCTGAAGCTGGCGGCGAAAAAGATATCGGACGTGTTGCCAACCGGGGTTATGCTGTATAAATTGGATGGGGATGAATTTGCCCTTGTTATACAGGGTGTGGACCTGGAAAACGTGGAAGAAATTTATGGGAGCATCCAGAAGAGCTTTGCCCGGCCCCATAATATTGACGGAAAACAGATATTTTGTACCATTTCCTGTGGTACGGTTCTGTTTCCGCAGTCCGGGAAGGATTATTTGGTACTGCATAAGCATGCCGAGGCAGCCCTGGATCTGGCCAAAAGGGATGGTAAGAACCAAAATTGTATTTTTTCCAAGGAAAATTACAACAGATGGATAAGATCCATGAGTATGCGGGATGACCTGAGGGTCAGCATTGAACAGGACTGTGAAGGCTTTTCCCTGTTTTATCAGCCTCAGGTACGGGCCGGCGATAATAAAATAATTGGTGCTGAGGCCCTGCTGCGGTGGCGCAATCCTAAGGGACGCATGGTTTCACCAATGGAATTTATCAGTATTTTGGAAGAAACCAAAATGATTATTCCCGTTGGCCGTTGGATTTTTGAAACTGCTGTGAAGCAATGTAAAGAGTGGCAGCAGATTAATCCTAATATGTGTATCAGCATAAACGTTTCCTATGAGCAAATTAAGGATGCTTCCTTTAAGGATTTTGTGGTGGATTGTCTGAACCGGTACGATTTAAAGCCGGAGCTGGTGGTGCTGGAGCTTACCGAATCTACCATTGTGTCGGACTGGACTAATATAAACCGTCAGTTTGATGCTTTCCGCAAGCTGGGCATCAGGATTGCCATGGATGATTTTGGAACCGGGTATTCATCCTTGGCCTACCTGAAAAATCTATCCTGTGATCTGGTAAAGATTGATAGGGCCTTTGTTACCCATATAACAGAAAAAGATAACACCTTTGACCGTCATTTGGTGCGGGTAACTGTGGATTTGTGTCATAGTGTGAACATAACGTGCTGTATTGAAGGGGTGGAGACGGAGGAAGAGTATACCCTCCTTAGAGATATATGTCATGCTGACTGTATTCAGGGTTATTTGTTTGGCCGTCCGGAGGCACCGGAGAATTTTGAGTTAAAATTTTTCAATATTGGAGCTGATGATGCTAATTCGGAGGCTTGAGGAGAATATATGTCAAGAGATAAAAATGATTTGCCGGAGATAACCCTGTTGGGTAATCAGAATACCAAATACGGCTACGAATATGATTCATCGCTATTGGAAACCTTTGATAACAAGCATCCGGATAATGACTATTGGGTGAAGTTTAACTGTCCGGAATTTACCAGTCTGTGCCCCATTACCGGTCAGCCGGATTTTGCCACCATATATATTTCCTACGTTCCCGATGTAAGGATGGTGGAGAGCAAATCCTTGAAGCTGTACCTGTTCAGCTTTCGTAATCATGGGGATTTTCATGAGGATGTGGTGAACATTATCAAGAAGGATTTGATTAAGCTGATGGATCCCAAATACATTGAGGTATGGGGCAAGTTCCTGCCACGGGGCGGCATTTCAATTGACCCATATACCAATTACGGGCGTCCGGGAACCAAATTCGAGGATTTGGCCTGGTATAGATTTCAGCAGCACGACCTGGCCTTTATGGACAAGGTTGATAATCGCTGAAGGTTCAAAGAGACTTATTCAGTGGGGGGATTTTATACGTCCACTGGATGTAGTCGAATTAATCCAGAGCTTATGTGTGCTAAAATTGAATATTGTGTTTTGAACTCCTGCCTTGGTTTATTGTGCAGGAGTTTTATTTTGCATAAAAATATATATGTAAAAAGAAAAAGTGTTGAATATTTTAAAATTAAATATTATAATTGTGGTAAAAAAGAAGGAGAAACTATAATTATGTTTAAAAAATCGATGCTTGTTTTAGCCGTAGTGCTGTTGGCCGGAGTACTTGGCACCTATTGGGAGCTTGCCGGTGATTCTGCTCCTGTATCCAATTTAGCTGATGACAGCCTGGGGGAAAATCAGCCAACAGAATATTATGCAGTATATGTATGCGGCGCAGTGCAGAATCCTGGGGTAGTGCTGCTTAATCCGACAAGCCGTATCAGCGATGCCATAAACAGCTGTGGCGGCTTGCTGCCCAATGCCGATGCAGAGGGGATTAATTTGGCCGAAGCGATTAAGGACGGCATGCAGATAATCGTCCGCCCCAAGCATATCATAGCTACCAGCCCTGTTGATGGGCAGAAGGGGGAAGCCACGGCCGGTACCACCGGAGAGGGAAAAATAAATATAAATCGGGCCAATTTGGACGAGCTGACCAAAATCCCTGGTGTAGGCAAGGCAACAGCCCAGCGGATCATTGATTATCGTACCCAAAATGGCTCCTTCAGCTCCATTGATGATCTAAAGAAAATCAAGGGCATTGGGGCCTCCAAGTTTGAAAAAATGGCACCGAAAATTACTATTTAACGTAGTCCGCCAGCATATTAAAGGTGGAGGATAGATCAAAAAGTGAGAAGGATTTAAAGGGCAATAAGATGTTTAAGGAAGGTCAGTCCCCCAAAATATTGGTGAATATGGTATTGGCATTGTATATTTTGGGGATTATTTTAGGAAGGCAAGTGGATTATCAGCCGGAAACCTTTGGCCTGTGGTGTGGAGGGCTGGTTATTCTTCTTGTGGTTACCATGGGCTTGGCCTGGGCCAGATACCGACTGGCCTGGGTTATAATGGGGATGACTGTATTGCTGGTGGGGATGCTCCGTTTTTCCGCTGTTATGAATATTGACCAGCAGGATATTGGACAGTGGGTGGACAAGGACATTACCCTTATGGGGGAGCTGGCGGCTTCCCCAGTGCTGCGGGTGGATGACCAGGGAAAAAACCATATAAAATATACCGTACAGTGCAATCGGCTCATCCTCAGTGGACAGGAGCTTGATACTCACGGCAAAATAATATTGTATGCCAGAGACAATTCCTATGATGAGCATAAGGGCTTATTCCAGGGGACAGAGGCGGTGGAGGAGCAATACGGACGTTCAGGGGATATTATACGGGCCAGCGGGCGGCTGATGAGGCTCCATGATTATCAAAATCCCGGACGGATGGATATGGTAATGGCCAATCGCTCCCAGGGAATTCATGGCCAGATGTCGGCGGCGAAATACAGCATTGAGCTTATGGCCCAGGACAAGGATTTGATGACCCGCTGGGCAGAGCAAATTCGCCATCTATACAAGCTGCAGATGGACAGGGTGATGCCCAAGGAGGATAGTGCTGCCATATTTGCCATGCTGTTTGGCGGCTATGGAGGGATAAAGCCGGAGCTGCTGGAGGCCTTTACGGTGACGGGACTTATACATATTTTATCCGTATCCGGCTCCCATATAACCCTTATGGCCGGTACAGCCAATGTCATCGGTCGGGCACTGGGCTTGTCCGGCGGCTTGACTTCAGTATTGGCCACCATCATTATTGGCCTGTACAGTCTGTTGGCCGGTGGTACCACACCGGTGCTTCGGTCGGCGATTATGGGGGTATTAACCATTATGGCCTTGACCATGGGTCGGGAAAAGGATGCCCGTCATCTGCTCAGCATTACCGCCTTGGGCATATTGCTTATTTGGCCCCTGTCCCTCTATGATATATCCTTTCAGCTGTCCTTCGGGGCTACCGCCGGTCTGCTTTATTTGTCCCCGGCAATAGGAGGGCTTTTGCGAAAATATTTGTGGATTTATGTGGCGGATTCCCTGGGGGTCACCCTGGGGGCCCAGTTAGCGGTGCTGCCCCTTTTGGCCTGGTATTTTAATGTGATTTCCCTTAGCTCATTGCTGGCCAATCTGGTGGTAGCCCCGGTGGTGGAAATAATTATCGTAATTGGTCTTTTGGCCGGGGTGCTGGTCGGTGTTGTGCCGGTGGTGGGACAATTTGTTTTTATTGCTGCCAGCCTCCTTTTGGGAATAGCCTATGAATTATCGAGATTAATTGCCAAATTGCCGGGCAGCCAGGTATATTTGCCCACCTTTGGCGTAATCGTCTGGGGCATTTATTATGGGGGACTATTTTTATTGACCCTGTCACGGGACAGAAGATCAGCTTATTGGAGGGCTTTGACGGGACTATGGCATAGGATAGTACATAATGATCTTGAAAGGCGGCTTGTATATACAGGAATGGCTGCAGCGGTAATTGTCTGCCTGCTCCTCCATTGCTTAAGGCCCAATGAAATGCAGGTTCATTTTATTGATGTTGGTCAGGGGGATGCGGCCCTGGTGGTGACTCCCCACGGCCATGCCTTTATGATTGATACCGGAGGAACCCGGCAGGGGGGCTATGATATTGGCTCCCGGGTGGATGTGCCCTATTTGCTCCATTACGGTATACGGAAATTGGATTTTATTATGCTGACCCATGCCCATGATGATCATGCCCAGGGGGTGGGGGGAATTGTGGACAAGCTGCCGGTGGGGGCGATAATGATCGGTCATGAGGGGCGGGAAGCCTATATGAAAACCTTTGGCGGTACCCATCAGGCTCTAAAAAGGGAGCCCATGGTGGTTCTGAAGGAGGGGGCAGAAATGACCCTGGATGGGGTGAGAATTCAGGTATTGTATGCCCCGGCGGAAAATTTAATCGGTGGCAATACGGGCAATGAGTTTTCCAATCTTATACGGGTATCCTACGGACAGCAAAGCTTTCTCTTTACCGGGGATCTGGCCAAGGAGCATGAACAGATTTTATGCAAAGGGGGAACCGCATTACATAGCACTGTATTGAAGGTGGGACATCACGGCAGTAATACCTCCAGCTCAGAGGAATTTTTACGGGCGGTAAATCCCCAGTGGAGCGTTATAAGCGTGGGATATGGCAATAGCTTCGGCCATCCTAAGCCTGAAATCCTCGCGAGAATTCATAATTGTACCAACAGCAGGCTGCTGCGCACCGATAAGCATGGAGCCATTGTATTTACCACAGATGGGGAACAATTGCGTGTTAATACTCAAGTGGTGTATGATAAAGAGAATGGAGGGTGATTGTATGAAATTGGGTGAATTGCGGACACGCCTGAAAAAAGGCGATATAAGCCACCTATATTTATTAGCCGGGGAAGAGGCCTATTATATAAAAAAAGCTGAGGAGGCTATTTTACAGACCCTATTTCCATCAGGGTACAATACTGAGGATGTGCAGATTGCGGACGGCAGCAGTCTGTCCGCAAATGAACTGGTAAGTATGGTGGAGACGGTGCCCTTTTTTTCGCCGAAAAATGTGATTATAGTTCGTGATGCAATTATGTTTAAGGCCAAAAAAAGGGGTACAGATAAAGAGGAGGAGCCTGATGAGGAAGAACAGCCGGTAATCAGCGATAACACGGTGGGGGAGGAACGGCTATATAAGCTGTTTGCCAATATGCCAGAATTCAGCTTTGTTATTTTTGAGCTTAGGGGCAAGGCTGATGGGCGTAAAAAAATTTATAAGGAGCTTTCCAAGGCAGCCCATATTATGCAGGGTGATCCCATAAGGGCCTATGATAATAATATTAATGAGTGGCTTCAGGGAAAGCTCCAGGAGCTTCATAAAACCATGGATAGTGAGGCCCATTATTATCTTGTACGGGCACTGACCATGATGGAGACAGTTCCCCTGGGCTTTATGGACAAGGAAATGGAAAAGCTGTCCCTGTTCATGGGTCCGGAGCAGAAGCTGATTACCAAGGATATATTGGTACAGGTAATGTCTGATATGCCGGAAATATATGGCTTTGCCATGAACGATGCCATAGCAGCCCATGACACAAAAAAAGCCCTGTACTTATTTAATAAGCAGCAGGAGCAGGGCGTATATATATTGGTGATAATTGGTCAGCTGGTACATTTCGTTCGTCAGATGTGGCAGGCGAAAACCATGCTGCAAAAGGGGCTTAGGGATAAGGCTCTGGGACAGGCTATTGGTATGACTAATCCCTATATTTTAAAAAAAATAACCAGGGAATGTCAGGGCTTTTCCGAGGAAACCCTTAAAAATGCCTTCCTCCAGTTGGCAGAGTGTGATTTGGGAGCCAAAACAGGCCGTCTGGATAACGCTGAGGTGGAAGGGGTAATCATTAGTCTTTGCTGCAACAAACAATAAAAATAGTGAGCAAACAGATAAGAGGTAGTTATTAAAAATAGACACCAAAAAAGGGATTGGGAAAATGTGAATTTTCCAAATCCCTTTTTATTTCATGCGAATCATTATGCCATTGCGTTAACCTTGCGAGCTAAACGGGACTTCTTACGGTTTGCAGCATTCTTGTGATATACATGGTTTGCAGCAGCCTGATCGATAGTCTTACAAGCAAGTGCAAGGAGGGCCTTTGCTTCTTCAGCGTTACCAGCCTCAACAGCATCCAAAACCTTGCGGGAAGCAGTTCTTACGCGAGACTTCTCGGCCAGGTTCTTTGCATGGCGCTTCGCGTCAGTCTTTACACTCAGAATAGAAGATTTAATATTTGGCAATTAGTTCACCCCCTTGAAATTTCAGTACCTAAGTATTTTAGCACGGCGAAATGAAAAATGCAACATTTTATTTTATGGATAATTACAGTTCAAATATCATATTTATATTGGTTAATTCGTAATCAGAACCTCAACGGTTTTGTTGTGTTTGTTATTTGCCTGATAATTGCAATTGTTATAATCAAACATAACATTATGAAGCTGATAACCGCCCGTTTCTTGCCAGTCAATCATTTTTTCATTTTTTAAGCCCTTGTGCTCGGCAACATTTGACAGAGCAAATTTTACCCCTTTGTCATTGAGATAATCCAAAATGTTAAAGAGCTTGGTATCATCCTCGGAATTCCAGCCCTTAAAGCCGCGTTTTCCGTCGTTGTAGCTGCCGCAGGTAATTTCAACATATTCGTGATTTTTTTCAGAAGCTGTTATATTGCTTATTGTTATTGTTGAATGATATAATATTTTGGTTAGTTTCATTTATATTTGAAGGGAAGAGATTATGGATACAGAGAAAATTCGTAATTTTTCAATTATAGCGCATATTGACCATGGTAAATCCACTATCGCCGATCGTCTTATAGAATATACAGGCACCCTGTCCAAACGGGAAATGGCCGATCAGGTATTGGACAATATGGATTTGGAGCGGGAGCGGGGCATTACTATTAAGGCACAGACGGTGCGCCTGGATTATAAGGGAAAGGATGGGCAAATGTATTGTCTCAACCTGATAGACACCCCGGGTCATGTGGATTTTACGTACGAGGTATCCCGCAGCTTGGCCGCCTGTGAGGGAGCATTGCTTATTGTGGATGCGGCCCAGGGAGTAGAGGCCCAGACCTTGGCCAATGTCTATATGGCCTTGGAGCATGATTTGGAAATCATTCCGGTCATCAATAAAATAGATTTACCAAGTGCAGATCCTGACCGGGTAAAGCAGGAGATTGAGGATGTTATTGGTTTGGATGCATCGGAGGCAATTTTGGCCTCGGCCAAGACGGGCCAGGGCATTGAGGATATTCTCGATGCTATTGTAGAACGGATTCCGGCTCCATCCGGCAAAGCTGACAAGCCACTTAGTGCTTTGATATTTGATTCATATTTTGACTCGTATAAGGGAGCCATTGCCCATATCCGCATAATGGATGGTGTCTTGAAAAAGGGCATGGGCTTAAAAATGATGGCCACCGGCAAGGTGTTCGAGGCTACAGAAATCGGCTGCTTCCGTCCCCAGACCACGGAGCTGCAGGAAATGGGACCAGGCTCAGTAGGCTATTTGGCCGGTTCCCTTAAGCAGGTTCGGGATGTGCGGGTGGGGGATACCGTAACTTTGTCTGAGGGTGGTGTTTCCGAGCCCTTGCCCGGTTACCGCGGTGTTACCCCAATGGTGTACTGTGGCCTTTATCCGGTGGACAGTGCGGACTATGATAATCTTAAGGATGCCCTGGAGAAGCTTCAGCTTAATGATGCGGCCCTGGTTTTCGAGCCGGAGACCTCCATTGCCTTGGGCTTTGGCTATCGTTGCGGCTTCCTGGGACTTCTGCACATGGATGTTATCCAGGAGCGCCTGGAACGGGAATATAATCTTCGACTTATTACCACGGCACCAAGTGTTATTTACCACGTGTATAAAACTGATGGGGAAATGGTAAAGGTGGATAATCCCTCGGATTTGCCTGATCCTACCACCATAGATCACATTGAGGAGCCCTTTGTAAAGGCCACGGTGATTGTGCCAAAGGATTTTGTAGGGGCCGTTATGGAGATATCCCAGAATAAGCGGGGCGAGTTCAAGAGCATGGACTATCTGGATGTGAACCGGGTAATGATTATATATCATATTCCTCTCAGCGAGATAATCTATGACTATTTTGATAAGCTGAAATCCTCCACCAGAGGCTATGCCTCCCTGGATTATGAGCTGGCTGATTATCAGCCGGCCAAGCTGGTTAAGCTGGACATTCTGATGAATGGTGAGGCCGTGGATGCCCTGTCCACCATTGTTCATGTGGATAATGCCGCCTCCCGGGGCCGGTCCCTGGCGGCCAAGCTGAAAACTATCATACCTCAGCAGATGTTTGAAATTCCTATCCAGGCGGCCATCGGCAACAAGATAATTGCCCGTGAAAATGTCCGCGCCTTGCGCAAGGATGTACTGGCCAAGTGCTATGGCGGCGATATTTCCCGTAAGCGCAAGCTGCTGGAAAAGCAGAAGGAAGGTAAAAAGCGCATGAAGGCAGTGGGCCGGGTGGAGGTGCCACAGGAGGCCTTTATGGCGATACTGAATATAGACTAAATACGTCAAAAGGATGTTGTCCTTCGCTCGGCTTCGTCACTAAAACTATTTTTTTCTTCAAATTAGTCAGTGAGAAAAATCCAAACTCGCTACGCCCTTATACGATTGGTGTTGCTTCGCTCAAACAGTGGATGTTTTCTCACTGTGTAAGTATGAAAAAAACAGTTTATTAACGTTCCTCAGCCTAATGTCTCAGGACAATCACCCTTTCGACGACTATATAGTAGAGGTGTGTGCGTATTGCCATGTGATCACATACCTCTTTTTTTATGACGATAATAAAGCTGGTGCAGATTATGACAACTGATTTTGGCGTATATATTCATATTCCATTTTGTAAGCAGAAATGCTTTTATTGTGATTTTCCCTCCTTTGCCGGACGGGAGAAGTATATAGATGAGTATCTTAAGAGTCTGCACCGTGAATTGGAGCTGGCGGCGAAAAAAATTGGTGCAGGGGATCAGCTGGTTCCCTGTACTATTTATATTGGTGGCGGCACGCCCAGTCATTTGACGGTATCCCAGCTGGAAAGGCTGCTGGAAGGTATTCATGACCATATTCAGGTGAAGACTGTGACAGAATTCACCATTGAGGTCAATCCCTGCTCCGTTGACGAAGAAAAGCTTCGTTTAATGAGGGATAAGGGGATAAATCGTATAAGCATGGGGGTTCAAAGCTTTGATGATGGGTGCCTGAAGCGTATTGGGCGGCTCCACACAGGGGATATGGCGGCGGAAAGGGTGAAGCTGGCCCGGGAAGCAGGCTTTACTAATATAAGCCTTGACCTGATGTATGGCCTGCCGGGGCAGACCCTGGATATGCTGCAGGCGTCATTGGACACAGCTGCGGAGCTGGGGGTACAGCATATTTCCCTTTATGGGCTGCAGCTGGAGGAAGGTACTGTACTGGCCAAACAGCAGGCAATGGAGAAGCTTAGACTGCCCTCAGAGGAGGATACAGAGGCTATGTATGATTATCTGGTGGATTTTCTGCCGGCCCATGGCTTTCAGCGTTATGAAATTTCCAATTATGCCCTGCCGGGCTTTGCCAGCCGACACAATAGCCTGTATTGGCAGGATGTACCATATATAGGCCTCGGCTCAGGTGCCCATTCCTATTGGCAAGGAAACCGCTATGAAAATCCTGTTGATATTGGGGACTATATTCAGGCAATCGCAGAGGACAAATTCCTTCATATAGTGGAGGAGACTGTCAGCGATAAAGACCATATGGAAGAATTTTGCTTCCTGGGTCTGCGGATGACCCAGGGTATTGATAAGGAGCAATTCCGGTTAAGGTTCAATAAGGATATAAATGAGGTCTTTGGTGATGGCATAAAGGAAATGATGACCAAAGGCCTTTTACAGGAAAAGGATGGGGCGTTGTCCCTGACTCCCATGGGCATGAAGTATGGCAATATGGTATTTGGTGCATTTATCATTGATTAACTGCGGCTTCGTTGGGGGCGGCCTTGTTCCCTGATAAGCTCCTTTTTCAACAAGGATGCTGCCGAATATAAATTAAGTAGTTTTATTATTGCTGTACAAACAGGAAAAAATAATTCAATGTCGAAGTAATAATATGTAGTGATAGCCGTATGTGATAGTAGAGAAGATTACTTTCTGGATTTTTTATTTGGAATATTTATTTAGTTTGCCACAAGGAAATTTATATGCAGGTGAGGTGTTGTATATAATTTTTAAGGGAAAAGATTTTAATTCGTTGCAAAATATTGACGATATAAATGATGTGAGGGGGTATGCTATCATGAGGTATAATAAATTTGGGAAACAATTAAGAAAGAAGGTATTGGCCGGTCTACTGGCCGGGGCCTTGAGCCTGTCTCTTACTACATCGGCAGCTTACGCTTTGCCAGTACCGGTAAATGCCAGTGAAACGGGCATTACCAGCCAGGACAATATCATGAATATTGCCAAGGGGGCTGACAGCGTTATAGATTGGACCAGCTTTTCCATCGCCAAGGGTGAAACCGTAAATTTTGATGCTCACAATTACCTTAATATGGTTAAGGGCACTGAAATGTCAGAGATTTGGGGTACCCTGAATGGTGAAGGAAATATTTATCTCATAAATCCTAACGGTATTTTATTTGGCAAGGGAGCCGAGGTGAATGTGGGGGGACTTTATGCCTCCACCCGCAGTCTGGAGAACGTTGATACAGAGGCCTTTACGGCGGGGGGCAATCCACTGGAGACACTGGCGGCTCAGAACGGGGATATTGTGAACATGGGTACCTTGACGGCGGCCCAGAACATCGTCCTTGAAGGCAATAATCTGATTTTCACCAACAAAAGCGATGACAGTGGTATTGATGGCCTGACCGCCACCAATGGCACCATTGACTTGGTGGTGGGAGCCGGCGGCTCCGTTCAGGTGGGGGAATATTCCAGCACCGAGGCCGATAACAAGGAAACCCATAAAATAGTCACCACGGACCATCAAAGCGGTACCATTGAGGCATTGACCAGCTTCCGGGCAGTACGGAATATGGATGAGCTGCAGGCCCTCAATACGGATGCTACTACCCTGGCCGGTAATTACATGATGATTGGGGATATTGATGGCAGTGTAATTCCGAATCAGCCGAATGCATATACACCTATTGGCTATTTAGTAGGTGAAACTATCTTTGATGTTACTGATTCAGGTTTTAGTGGCCGCTTTAATGGTCTTAATTATCAGGTAAAGGACCTGAATATTACTTCTTACCACATGAAATACGATTATGTTGGGTTGTTTTCCCGGCTAAAGGAGAATGGCATTATTGAAAACCTGAAGCGGGTTGGCGGAAAAACGGAGGCAGGAAATGACCAAGATTACGCCGGTGGTATTGTGGGATTTAATGGTGACTGGGCTGATCAGACTCCTATAATTCGTAATGTATACAACAGCAGTGAAATAATTTCCAAAACTGCCTCAGGCGGTATTGCTGGCCAAAATTATGCCAACATTTATAATGCCTATAATGCGGGAAATATTTCAGCAGCTGGACAGGATTATGGTGCAATGGGCGGTGGTATTGCTGCGTTGAATACAAAGGGTACAATCAAAAATGCCTATAATACGGGAAATGTAACGGTAACTGGAACGATTGGCACTTGGAGACAAACCGATGCTGGTGGAATCACCGGGGTTAATCAATATGGAGGATTAGTTGAATATGCCTATAATACAGGTACTGTAACGGCAAGTGGTGCCAATAGCAATCTTGCAGGTGGTATCCACGGGACGTATAGTAATGGGGATGGGACAACTGTGACAAGAAATACCCAAACAAAGGATGGACCTATTTTCGGTAATGGACCGGCCCCAGGTGAAACCAATACCATAAACCCTGATTTAGTCATTTCAGCCTATGGCTTGGCGGGAACTGGCTTGGTGGATTCTGATGGTACCACCATGCTGGATACCAAGACCTTTACTGTTACCCTGGATTTGCCAGTTCAGGATCCGTCCGGCAGTGGTGAAGGCACCGGTGGCGGCGAAGGCACTGGTGGCGGCGAAGGCACTGGCGGCGGTGAAGGCACTGGCGGAGGCGAAGGCACCGGCGGTGAAGGTACCGGTGGCGGGGAAGGAACTGGCGGTGGCGAAGGCACCGGCGGTGAAGGCACTGGCGGTGGCGACGGT
>NZ_CAMYWM010000034.1 GCF_947302755.1 uncultured Anaerovibrio sp. | reverse complement strand
TAGAAGAAAAATCTTCCAATTAGCGTTTCCCTTTCAGGACTAGCTTCGCGTCGCACGAGGCGGTCAGTGTCAGCTACTCAGCTTCGACTATTGTCTTGCTTTGTAGGACACTTTCGCATGGGACGTATTAACAAAGCATCGTTGCTGCTTTGATACGTCCGCACTGGGAGATATGCTCGCCAGCTGTTGTAGTTTGTTTTCCCCCACCTAAAGAGGTGGGGGACATCTAAAAGCTCGTTATACTACGCTTCATATCATAAGTATAGGAAAAAATAGCTCTCTTCTAAAGTAAAATTAGGTAACACAACGTGCAATCCCCTTGGCCAGGCGCATATCAGCCTCGTTAAAATGATTTCCCGGATTCATTTCAAACACCGTATCTACACCAAGACTTCTGTAGCTTGCCACAATTTCCCTGGTCGCACCCCCCACAGTCCTTAACAGGGGATGTCTTGTTTTTTCCTCCTTATCCCCCAGGGAAAAATACACCCTATCAGGCTTTTTGCAAAACACATGTGTAGCTGTATATTCCTTGAAGCCCGGAAACCACATGGAGCCTGATGCACTTATTGCCCTGCTGAACATAGCGGTTTTGTATAGGCTATAAACCGCAAACAGTCCCGCCAGGGAATATCCCCCAATCACTATTTCCGCAGGTTCCTTGGCCATTTTACACCTTATAGCTGGTACAATATTCCGGGTCAGTGTGGTCAAATACTTATCTGCCCCACCGGTGCATGGTGCCTCCCCCTTGCCCACAGACGGACAGGACCAGGGGGACATTTCCTCTGCCCAATTTATATCACTGACCACCCCCAGACATATTTCCCCTTCTGTCATACCCTTTAAGGCTGAATAAATGCCGCTGCCATCCCCCTGAAAGGTATTTATAATAACCAAGGTCCTTGACTCGGATTGTTCTCCATATATGTATATATGCTTTCCTGCAACTACCATTGTAATTATTATCCTTTCTGCCCATATAGATATCTTTATACTAATATATACAGAAATATTATAACGCCATTGTTCAAATTTTTCTTCTATAGAAGAAAAATCATCCAATTAGCGTTTCAACGAGCAGGGAGATATGCTCACCAGCTGTTGTAGTTTGTTTTCCCCCACCTAAAGAGGAAGGGGACATCTTAAAGCTCGTTATATTGCTTATTTACTAAGATTACTATGGCCTAAGCGTTTTTACTGCCCCATTGTCCTGCAAAACATTTTTGTTGTAACTATTGACATTACAACAAATTAGTGTTACTATCTCATTGTAATCAAGTTAATTACAACACAAAAGCATTTTAGGAGGAAAACAAAATGAAAAATTTCAACAAAACTAATGTAGGAAATGATGCAAGAACCGAATTACACGACACTTTACAGCTTACCGGTGCTGAAATCAGCGTAAATAACCTTCCAGCCGGGGCCAGCAATCCTTTTGTTCACTATCACAAAAAGAATGAAGAAATCTACTTTATCACCAACGGCAAGGGTAAGGCCGTAATAGACGGTGAAGCTGTTGAACTGACAGCCGGTGACTGGCTTCGTATCTCCCCTGCTGGCCGCCGTCAGTTTTTTGCGGCTGCTGATGAAGGTATCAGCTATGTTTGCATTCAGGTTAAGGAGAATTCCTTGGAGGAATATACCGCTGATGACGCTGCCATTGAAAAATAAGCTCAATTGACAATAAAGACTCATTGTAATACCATGAATTACAATGAGTCTTTATCTTTAAGGAGAATTATTATGCAGTTTTCATTTCGCATGCCGGTAGCAGTACAAATATTATTGTGTATTGCCAAATTTGATGGTGTCTTTAAAACCACCTCCACCTTTCTGGCTTCCAGTGTAAACATTAATCCGGTTATTATCCGCAAAACCCTGGGCCAGCTAAAGGCTGCCGGACTAGTTGAAGTTGCTGCTGGTGTAGGCGGGGCGAAGCTCCTAAAGGAGCCCGGTGCAATAACACTGCAGGAAATATTTAATGCAGTGGAAGAAGATGAAGACTTATTTCATATTCAGGAAAATCCTAATCCGCAATGCCCTGTAGGAAGAAATATACAGCAGGTGCTGGGCAATAAATTATCCGTAGTGAAAAATCACATGCTGGAGGATTTTGCCAAGATAACATTGGATGATTTACTGAACGATATAAATACTGCTGAACAAAACAGGCAGTAGCGCACCACCAACAGAAAGGAGAACCTTATGAGGACTAAACAAGCGTATTTGGAGCATGCCGCTGTAACCGTGGCAGATATTGACTGGAGCATCGAGTTTTTTAAAAATGTTTTGGGCATGACAGAAACCAGACGAAAGGAAAAGGATGGAAGGCTGGAACAGATATGGTTAAAAGGGGGCCTGCAGCTGGTGGCCTCCCCGGAGAACCCTAAAGCAGGTCAGGGCCATCATTTGGGCATCGTTGTACAGGATTTTAAAGCAACTATACAGGAAATGCTCACCTATGAGGGTGTTACCCATATTGAAGGAAAGCCGGAAAAATGGATCCAGCTGCCCGACGGTCTGGTGTTGGAGCTTTTCCAGGAAAAGCCCGGGGCCATTGAAAGGGTATTGGCTGTCGAAGTGAAATAAACCAAATAATTGCATATAAATCCTCATAAACCCGCCAACAGAAAGAAAATTTCTACCGGCGGGTTATTTCATATCATATGCTCTCACACTATAACATTTGATTTTCATTCTATTCAATCCAGCCGTTGGCAGATGGTTTGCCAGGTACCAGTATGGAAGAAGCTCTTATCAGCATTTTCCTCCATCTCCAAAAAGCGTTTAAACGGAATACTGAAGGACATGATATCCGCCGGCAAAAGCTTTCTGGCGGAGGGATCTGTCATGCCGATAAAGCACTCCCTGCTGCCACGCTCCGAAGCAGCTAGCACATTGCCTATGGACTGGCCGCAACCGGCACCAAAATAATGCTTCACATTGTCCTGATTTTCCGTATCAAAATTGGCCAATGTAGCCAGCCCCGACAGTCTGTCCGCATTTACCAAAAATATTACGGCCTCAGGACTATCAGCTTCTGTAACCTGGGCAAGGGGCTTCATCACTACAAATTCCTTTTGCCCCTTCGGCACTACCTGCCACCGCATAAACTTCAGGGCCAGCTCCTGGGAGGCCTTATAACGCTCCCCATCCACCTTTAGGCCTTCACCCTCAGCCAAAAACTTATCAACAAAGCCTTCCTCATAGGGTCCAAAGCCACAGCCGGCATGTCCTCCCGGACAAACAACTGTTGCATTGCTTAGAGCCACCGTCTTGCCCTTGGAAGCGGCCTTAATCAGGGCCACCACGCAGCCCCACCGTCCCTCCTTAAACATTAAAGCCCCCTCTGGCTTTTGGTCAGTGCGAATAACTGCCACAGGATGATTTTTCAGCTTAATTGCTTCGGCGACCTTACTTTTCATAGGAAATCCCTCCTCATACACACATTCCTATGCCTTGTCCAATTACCACATATATTCGTCACCCATGGCCGTTATCCTGCAAATTCAAAGGATTTCTTCACACTAAATATTACCAATAAAAAATGGCAGTCCTATTGATAACTTCTATCAAAGGGCCGCCATTTTTTAGGCAATATCTCTGGTCATTGTTTACCCGTTAACATCGGCTAACTCAAAGTGCTTTCGGTTAGTTGTTAACATCAGCTAACTCAAAGTGCTTCCGGTAGGTTGTTAAAACTCCTTCCTTTTGCAGCTTGGAGATTTCCACCGTCATGGCAGAGCGCTCCACACACAGATAATCGGCCAGCTCCTGCCGATTGAAGGGTATGTCAAAGCTGAGGCTGCCCTGCCGCTGGGCTTCCCGGGACAAATAGGACAGAATTTTTTCCCGGGTAGACCGTTTGCTTATATGGGTAATCTTCTCATTAAAGGCCATAACCTTGTTGGCCAATACGCTCACCAGATTGCGGATAAGCCGTTGATGATGCGCACAGGCCGATGAGCAGCTGGCCAGCAGTCGCTTTACATTCATCATCATTATGAGAGCATCCGTCTCCGCAACCACGCTGATATTAAGCACAGCGCCGGAAGTAGCGGCATAGATTTCCCCAAAGAATTCCCCGGGATGACATTTAGCCATAATATTACGATGTCCCCATACATCCTCCTGGATAATAAGCGCCGATCCCGTCAGAACCAGGCCCATAACCTCCGTGCTGTCCCCAGCCCGGAAAATGTATTTTCCCTTGGAAGGCTGTACGGTATATGCACCAATGCAGCCTAATACAGCCTGTATCTCTGTATTATCCATCCCCCGAAAAAAAGCACAATTATTCAATATGGGCAAATATTTTTTTATTTCTTGAGCTGTATTCATACTATTATAAACCTCAATGGCGTGTTATATCTTCCTGTTCCTCCAAAGTAATTCCTTGCATTGGGGCACTAGCAGCCAGGTTGGGCATATAGGATAAAATGCTCCAACATGGGGCTGTCCCAGCGGATTGCAGTTAAAGCCTACCTTTCTTATTCTAAGTTTTTAATCAATACAACTTATTCAGCACATCCTCGTCCATCTTGAAGGTATGCTCCTCAGCCGGGAAGGTTCCTGCCTGCACTTCCTTTACATAAGCGGCAAAGGCCTCCTTCATCTGCTTACCCAGCTCGGCAAAATGCTTGGCAAATTTTGGTGTATAATCGGAGAACAGGCCCAGCATATCCTGATATACGAGAATCTGGCCGTCACAGCCCGCCCCGGCCCCGATGCCAATGGTCGGAATGGACAGCTTGTCCGTGATAAGCTGAGCCAATGGGGCAGGAATACACTCCAGGGTCAGAGCAAATGCGCCGGCCTGTTCAATAGCCAATGCATCCTCAATGAGCTTCTTGGCTGCCTCCTCACTCTTGCCCTGAATGCGGTTACCGCCCAAGGCATTTACCGATTGTGGGGTAAGGCCTAAATGGGCCACCACGGGAATTCCTGCATCAGTGATTGCCTTAATCTGAGGGCAAACAGCGGCACCTCCCTCCAGCTTTACGGCGTTAGCCCGGCCTTCCTTCATCAGACGTCCCGCATTCATTACCGCCTGCTCCACTGACACCTGATAAGACATAAATGGCATATCGATAACCACCATGGTATCATGACAGGCCCTGGCCACCGACCGCCCGTAGGTAATCATATCCTCCATGGTTACCGACAGGGTATCAGGCAGACCCAGCATTACGTTCCCTAGGGAATCCCCTACCAAAATAGCATTGATGCCGGCAGCCTCCTCCAACTTGGCTGTGGAATAATCATAGCAGGTCAGCATGGAAATCTTTTCACCATTGGCCTTCATCCTGGCAAAGGTTGCCACTGTGTTTTTCATTTAAATCTTCCTTTCCTATCAAATGACTGTAAAAACGTCTTGATGGAAGAGTAATCCCGTGTCGGATTTTTGGCCTGGGCCGTCATTAACAGTTCCTGAGCCAAAAGGCCATAAAGCTGGGCCCTGTCAGGGGGCAGACAATCCAGATGCTTTTGGATTGTTCCCAAATCCCCCCGCTCCACCGGTCCAGTCAATGCCTGTACCATACCGTCAGCAGCAATATGCTGGGCATTACCGGCAAACAGCGGTGTAAGGGCCTCCTCGGCCTCTGCAGGGGAAAAACCGCACTCCGCCAACAATCTTTGACTCAAGGCTAACAGGGCAATCACATAATTGCTGGCCAGTGCCGCCGCACAGTGATATTTGACCTTAACCCCGGGCTCAATCACCTTGACCTTAAGGCCCAACGCTTTCAGCCACGCTTCCATAAGGACAATTTTTTCCTTCGAGCCCTCCAGGGCAAAAAAAACATCCGTCAGCTCCTCGTAAGCATGATATTTATCGCTTACGGCGAACAACGGATGAACGGAAAAGCCGACGGCTCCATATTGCTCAATACCTGGAAACGCGTCCTCGGCGGTCAGCGCACCACTGCAATGACAAAAAATCTTATTTTGAATCTGTTCAGAAGGAAGCTTTTCGTAAAAATCCCGAATCGCCCCATCCGGCAGCGTGAAAAAAAGCACATCACTTGCGGCCAACAGGTCTTCTGCACTATTAAAAGCCTGTGACTGCGTAAACCTTGCTGCCTCGTTTGCAGATTGAATGCTATGGCTGTAATAGCCTATAACTTCGACACCATGCATACGGAAATATTTTCCCAGGGTGAAGCCGACCTTGCCGGCTCCGAAAAAACCAATCTTCATCGCATCACCTCATTTATTCGGATGCGCTTTTTCGATTCAAAACAGATAAGTACAGTTTCCTCACAGAATACCGTCCATCGAAGGTTATTGTAGCACAAGAAAATCCCCTGTGCAAGAAACAAGACCCCCACCGTTATAACATGGACATATATTGCGGTTGTTTATTTGCTGAAATCATCAGAGCAACGCCCTCTTTCCATCATCATCACGCTGCAATTCTACCTCATTTATTCCTCTCCGCAATGATCCCTCTGAATTCTTCCACTGTAATACCGGCTTCCTCAGCTGCTTCCTCCTCAGTGAGCTTTGATTTTCGGAACAAGGACAATACCGTTTCTAACCTTCCAGCTCTTATGCCTTCTATTCTACCGGCATTTTTACCTTGTTCTTCCATTTCCATCAAGGTTTGGTTGTAAGTCATGTACAACGCCCTCTTTCCATCATCATCACGCTGCAATTCTACCTCATTTATTCCTCTCCGCAATGATCCCTCTGAATTCTTCCACTGTAATACCGGCTTCCTCAGCTGCTTCCTCCTCAGTGAGCTTTGATTTTCGGAACAAGGACAATACCGTTTCTAACCTTCCAGCTCTTATGCCTTCTATTCTACCGGCATTTTTACCTTGTTCTTCCATTTCCATCAAGGTTTGGTTGTAAGTCATGTACAACGCCCTCTTTCCATCATCATCACGCTGCAATTCTACCTCATTTTGCAGACTGCGGGTAAAATCATCATTAGGCTCGTTATTATTTATGTAATCCAACAGATTACTCAGGGCCTGGCTTATTTTATGCCTATCTCCTTGGGTATTCAGGAAGATTTTATATACACCTTCATTGAGCGACAGCTCAACATTTTCATGGCAAAGCGTGCTAAAGGTGTATCTGGCAAAATTATCCTCAAAGGGATCAAAGGTGCAAATAAAAATAATGTATGTGCGGCGCAATTTACTATACAGTTCGCCCTTTTTCAGGGCATCATTATCCAATACGGACTGATAATACCTGGTTCTTTTGCCAAAAGCCTTCTTGTAAGCATCACTGGCCTGCATTTCTACATCAACAACTGTACCATCAGCGAGAGTCACATAAATATCCAAGCGAATGCCTTTACTGGTCAGCTGTGCTTCAAGGCTTTTTTCTCCTTCCGGATAAGAGATTTCCTTGATTTCAACTTCAAGCACCCGTTCCAAAAGCTGCCTGCAAAGCTCCGGCTTCTCCATAACCAGCCGAAACATAAAATTGTTGCTAATCGTTGCTTTACTAAAATCCTCCACGCACTTACCTTCTTTCTGCATTATATCATACTCGATGGCTGATATCGATATTTGTTTTTTCATCGATGTAATAACAAATAATTTATTTTATAAATATATTGTATCACAATTATTATTAAATTAAAATATTATTATTAAAATGTTTTAATTAGGTTAAGTGCAACAAAGCAGTCGCCAATCTTTGAACCATTAGGGACAGACCTTTTTAACCCCACCCATAAGCTCTGGATTAATTCGTCTAAATTCAGTGGGCGTATAAATCTCCCACTGAATAAGTCTCATTTAACAAAATTTTAATACAAAATTAACCCTTTCCTTATTGCGCCGGAATGAAACCTTGAGTAATATATAGCTAAGCTGAATGTAACTTTGAACATAGGAGGGAATGCCTTATGAATAAGCTGGTTGAAATAGGTATCGGCCTTGCAAAAGGGACGGTGAAGAATGCGGTTTATGGTCTGGCCAGTACGGGATGTACGGCTCTGGAGGTAGGCAAGGCTGTATTTCGCGGAAAGCCGGAGGAAGCTGCTGAGGCTGTTTCCAGTAAGCTGGACCGCATGGTGGACGGTGTGAAGATTTTGGCCGCTGATACCAAGAATATGGGAAGGGATATGTATTCCAACTACAAGGAGGATAAGCAAATCTTCGACGATGCCAATACCCAGCGCCTCATCAAGGTAGGCTCCATAGCGGGCTCCCTGCTGCTGGCCGGCGAGGCACTGGATTTCGTTCCCGGGGCACCGATTACACCAGCTGTGGCCGCCTTCAATCATGACGGCATTATTGCTGACAGTGAACCCCAAGGCAGTGGTTTGGTGCTTAGCTCCCGCCATTTGCCGGTTACCATAGAGGCAGATAACTGTTAATTTAATAATTTTCACCAACGCAAAAAATAAGGCCTGTCAATGGTTTCAGATTACCACTGACAGGCCTTGTTTTTATTTACCGGAGGTACTGCATTCTATGTTGTGACAGCCAAGGATGTTCACTTTGCCACTAAAAAAATCACGTGGCAGATATAAAAGTAAAAATATGGGTCCAATACTGCTGACTGTTGGCGGGCATTGCATTACCGTGACCTGCCCCCTCAATGGTCAGCTTTTCCTTTTGAGCCGTGCAGGCCTCATACAACCGATCCATCATGCCAGGGGGAATAAGCTTGTCCTCCGCACCATGGATAAATAATACCGGTGCCTTAATCCGCCCCATCACCTTTATAGGTGCCGCCTCGGAAATCTGTGCTCCTGTCTTCAGGCCGCTTACCACATCTACACAGGGCATAATAGGAAATTCCGGCAAATCAAAAATAACCTTCAATTGGTCGGAAAACATTTCATAGGCACTGGTGTAGCCGCAATCCTCTACCACCGCCGTCAGGGCAGGAATATCCTCCCGGGCCGCCGCCAGCAGCACCGTGGCCGCCCCCATAGATACCCCGTGGAGCACTATTTCGGCATCAGGGTCCTTCGCCTTAATCTGCTGGGCCCATATAGCGATTTCCTCACTTTCCTTAACCCCCATGGTAATATATTGACCCTCCGTTTTCCCCGAGGCGCAAAGATCCGGGGTCAAAACGTCATAGCCATGGTCCAGATACACCCTGGCATAATCGCCGGTATATTGCTGGTCAATACCATAGCCATGAACTAAAATAGCCCATTTACCCTGGGATTTTTCCGGTGAATAATGGGTAGCAGCCAACCGGCGGCCATCGGCTGAACGCGCCGTCCATTCATCAAACTCCTTACTGGGCCGCTCAACGGCCTGACGATTTTTGTCATGAATAAACCGGCAGGCCGCCGGTGGGGCCACAGGATCCATATCATTGCCCCGCTTCAAGGCAAAGTCCACAAAATATGCCCCTACACCGTAGCCAATTGTCAATAATGCTATTATCACAACGAGCAAAGCAACGCTCACGCCCGTTAATTTTCTGTACATTTACCTTTTCCCCCTAAAAATGAGCAGCCCTTCAGCTATAGAGCCTCATAAATGGGCCTGTCCCACCAGTTGGGACACGTGATCAAGGCCCCGTTGCTCCAAATAGGCATCGATGCCCTCTGCCACCTTTACGGTGGCATCCGGATGAACGAAATTCTCCGCCCCGATGGCCACTGCACTGGCTCCGGCCAATAAAAATTCAATGGCATCCCCGGCGGTGGCAATGCCTCCCAGGCCTAAAATAGGAATTTTCACCGTCTGGGCCACCTGATAAACCATGCGCACAGCGATTGGCTTGACTGCAGGGCCTGAAAGTCCCCCGGTTACATTTCCTAAAAGAGGCTTCCAGCTATTAATATCAATAACCATACCAGTAAGGGTATTAATCAGAGCCAAAGCATCAGCCCCGGCTTCCTCCACCGCCCTGGCCATAACCCTAATATCCGTCACATTAGGGGACAGCTTTACTATAACCGGCTTGCTGGTATGGGCCTTCACCTCTTTGGTGACAGCTGCCGCAGCCTTGGGATCCGTGCCAAAGACAATGCCGCCTTCCTTTACGTTGGGGCAGGAAATGTTGACCTCAATCCCATCAACCCCATCCACGTCCAGCTTTTCCGCCATTATGCCGTAGTCCTCCACGGAGCTGCCGGAAAAATTGGCAATAAAGGCCGTGTTAGGGGCTTCCTTTCGTACCTTTGGAAGGATATCCCTTAAAAATACATCAATGCCTGGATTTTCCAGGCCAATACAATTTAGCATACCAGAGGGGGTCTCCGCAATGCGCACTCCTTCGTTGCCGGCTCTCGGCAGCGGGGTCAGTCCCTTGGAAATAATGGCTCCCACTTGATCTAAGTCCAGGAAATCGCTGTATTCAACGCCAAAGCCGAAGGTTCCGGAGGCTCCCATAACCGGAGTTGCCATTTTAATACCGGCAAAATTCGTGGCCAATCTATTCATATTCATCAACCAAATACCTCCTCAGCCGCAAATACCGGACCATCACCGCAAACCTTCCACCGCTTGCCGCTCTTACCCTCAAAGGTACAGCCCAGGCACACCCCAAAGCCACAGGCCATGCGCTTTTCCAGAGAAACCTCACACTCTATACCCTGTTTAATGGCCAATTCTGCAATCCCCTTCATCATGACAGTAGGACCGCATACCTTAATATGCTTAATGTCCGGGTATTCCTTCAGTATGTCCGGGATAGCATCAATGGCAAAGCCCTTGCGGCCGTACGAGCCATCATCTGTGGTATATACCAGCTTTTCAGCAAAATTCTCTACAAAATCGCTCCAAAACAGCTCCTTGTGATTGCGTACCCCCAAAAGAATAACCGGTTTGGGGCCCTCCAGCTCCTTGGCCAAATGACGGGCTGTATAAATAATCGGGGCAATGCCTACGCCGCCCCCAATAAGGAGAGTTCTGCCTTCATTTTTAAAGGAAAAGCCATGGCCCAAGGGGCCCTCCACACTAATAGGAGCCCCCTCCTCCAGCTGGGCCAGCTCATGAGTTCCCTTGCCGGACTTGCGATATATCAGAAGCAGCAGCCCCTGCTCCTTGTCCACATCGGCTACGCCAAAGGGACGACGCAGATAGGTGCTGCCCATTTCGTTTTTTATCATTACAAACTGCCCCGGCCGGGCCTGAGCCACAATCTCCGGGCAATCCAGCACCAGGGCATTAACATCGGCGGATAATTCCCAGTTGGAAACAATATTGCCTATTTCCACCAGCTTGTTTGTTTCAGTCATCAGCTATTCACCTCGTCTACCTATTAAACCATATTACCAGCATTTTTGCCACCTTCTATACTACCTTCCCCTATTTCTCCCATAACATTTTCAAAAATAAACTATCCTAAAAGGAAAGCTGCCCAAAAATGAGCAGCTTTTAGAATATTAAATAACTTTATTTTAACATTACAATATTCTATTAGAATTTAATGGTTGCACCAACAAGGAAGGTACGGCCCTGGAGTGGATAGAAAAGACCAGTCCAAGTAGATTTTGGTACTAGGTAGTATACCTGATTGGTAAGATTATTAATCTTAAAGTAGATATCAATATTCTTTGCAGCCTTATAGCTAGTGTTGAAATCCCAAATTGCGTAGCTGTTACGGCCATAAGCTGTATCATCAAGACCACTACCAAACCGGCCCATGAGATTGGCCTTCCACCGGTCGCATTTATAATGAACGCCCAGACGGTAGCCATTTGGCTCATAGTAGGATTGCTGAGTCCCATCTGTTTTACTGCTGATATAGGAATAACCTGCCTCATAGGACCAACGATCAGACAATGTCCCATTTAAGGAAATATTAATACCATGCTTCCTTTCATTGGACACATTCTTGGCTTCAGTCAACCCGGTATCTGGATCATATGGCCACTTAATAGCGTCATCAATACTGCTCCAGAAGTAGTTCACATCCAAAATAGCCTTTTCGTTGAATTCATGAGTTACACCGACAGTCTCCACATGACCAGACTCTGGTTTCAGATTTGGATTACCATACATCATCCAAACATTATCTACCCAGTACATATCATCGGCAGTAGGTGCCTTAAATACCTTGCCCCAGGATGCATACATTCTGGTTTGCTTGGTTGGCTGATAATTGATGGCAGCCTTTGGTGACCAGTGAGTGCCAAAGGCATCATGGTGGTCCATCCGCAGCCCTGGTACAAAGGTCCAACGATTATCCAAGGTTATAGTATCCTGCACAAAGAGGGCGTAGGTGGTAATATCCTTATCCTCGTAACCGTTCTGTTTATTGGTGGAGGTACTCTTGCGCCACTCACCACCGGCCACTATCGTATTGTTGCCCAGCTGCCAGCCATTCTGGTATTCCAGGCTGTGACTGTGGGTATCGTATTTCCCCTGATAATCCGTGGACTTATAGTTGGCAGCATAACGCAGGAAGCCTGGTACCGGCTGGTCTTCCTTAAAGTTATAGGTAATGGAGCCATAATTATAATTGTGGTCCTGATGCAGTGACTGGGCATTCTCCTCAATTCCCGTATCAGTCTGTCTGTGGGTAAACATTAACCGCAGGGAATCACTATCAGTAAATTTCTTATCCAATCGTAAATAAAGGCTCTTCTTGTTGTAACCACTGTTATTGCGGCGAGTATCTTCCCCACCATCACCACGATATTTATAATAATCTCTTTCCTGAAGGCCAGTGGAAGCATACCAGCTCCAATCGCTCTGACTGCCCTGGGTGCTGAGCTCCAGATTATGGGTTCCAAAGGAACCGATATTCATATCCAGAGTGGTCTCTGCCCCACTGCCCTTTTTGGTGATAATATTTACCACACCTCCTACAGCATCACTGCCGTAGAGAGCAGAGCCTGCGCCCTTCACCACCTCAATACGCTCAATATTATTTACGGAAGGGAGCATGCCCAAATTCGCACTGGCTCGGCCCATGGAGCCCTGGTCATTATTGATACGCTGGCCATCAATGAGGACAACTACCCGCTGGTCACCATTAATGACAACCTCCTGGTCGCCATTGGAATTACCATTGTTTACCACCACTCCATTTACATGGGTAAGGGCCTCAGCCACATCGCTGTAGTGATTATCCTCAATCTGCTCAGCGGTGATTACAGTTACATCTGCAGGAGTGCTCATGCGGGATGATGGCATACGCTCCGCCGTAACTACCACATCCACTATGTCATCATCCTGGGCCACTGCCTCAGCCTGACATACGGCTGCACCGGAATACACCATGCTTACTGCCAAGGTGCCCAACACCAATTTCTTCAAATCCCTTTTCATTGAAAAACCCTCCTCTAATTACTCTAACTACTCAACTGCTGACAGATACTGCTGCGGCTCCAGCTTAAACTTATCGCCATAAACCCTATAGGCAATTTCCTGTACCGCAAACACAAAATCCTGGGAGCAATTATATATATACCCTTCATCTGGCTCCAGCAGCTGACCAGCTTTTATGGCCTTCATGCCCTGCAGTGACGGGTCATCAACATATTCCTTACGTACCCGGTTAATATCCAATTCCCCATGGTTATTATAGGAAGGCAAAAACAAATAATCTGGATTGGCGGCCACCAGCTTCTCCTTGGTCATCACCTGACCATTTTGAATACCCACGGCAGCAGCCCCGTTGATTACTCCGGCCAGCTGACAGGCCTCATCAAAGGCACAGCCCGCCCCACCATAATCCTTCATCAGGGAGATGAGCACCACGCTTTTGCGCTCCGACTGAGGAATTTCGGCCACCTTGGCCTTGATGTCCCCCAGCTTTTCATCCATCTTTTTTAACAACGCTTCCCCCCGCTGGGGCTCCCCGGCCGCCTGGGCCAACAAGGCAATGGTTTCCTGTATATCCTGTAAATTTTTTGGCCCCTTGCAAACTACCACGGGAATACCCAAATCCCGCAGGGCCGCTACCCGGGACAAATCCCCCCAGTCCGGCTCGATTACCAAATCCGGCTGGAGAGCCGCAATCTCCTCTACGGAAGGATATTTTATCTTGGTGGATACCCTTTTCCCCAGCTCCACCATATTGGAGCTGGAGGGGTCATCCAGCAGGGTATTCACCGCCACCATTCGCTCCGGTCCCACCAGCCCCAGCATCATTTCATCGGTGCTCATGGACATGGTCAAAATCCGCTGTGGTTTAGCCGGCATATTCACCTGGGTGCCCTGAATATCCGTTACAGTATAGGCCGCCGGGCTATCTGTGGTAGCACCTGACTTACAGCCGGCCAGACAAAGGAACAGAAGCAGCAATATCCCTATTAAATTCCATTTAAAAAAATTTTTCAAAATGCATTCCTCCACAAGAAATAAAAAAGCTATCCTTCCGAAAAAGGACAGCTAAAATTTGCAATATAACATTATACGCGATGCTAACGCAAATCCCCTTCCTATCCCTCGTAGGTACAACGGTGATTGTCAATTAGGCAGTTCTCCTGGCTCCGGATCATAGCTCATCTGCTCCTTCCCAGGTTTTCCCAGTGGCATTGCATGCAGATTTGCTCCCCGATACAGTGGCGTGACCGCGCCGGCCTCTAACCGGCTTCTCTATTAAGTCTTACGACGCCTAATCCTATTCTATTGTTCATAATACTGACTCATAATATCATCATACGAATTCATTGTCAATACAAAATAAACTTAACTATAACATAAGGATATTGAAAATATTTTTTGCGACTTATGTCCTATACCTAAAACAGGGGCCATAATAAGACGAAATTCATCCTATCACAGCCCCTGCTGAAAGACCTTACTTAATTCAATTCACATCAAACCTTAAATTTACCCATGGTATCCTGCAAATCCGTTGCCAGACTGGCCAGGGAATGGGCTGCCGAAGCAATTTCTTCACTGGAAGCGGACTGCTCCTCGGCTGCTGCGGAAATGGTCTGGGTTTCCTCAGAAGTATCACGGCAAACCTTGTCGATATTGTCCATGGCCCCTACCACATCCTGCATCCGGCCGGATACAGTCTGAACAGCGGAGTTAATACCCTCCATTTCATACTTAATGGAGGATACCCGGGCGGTAATATCCTGGAACTGCTCGCCCACATCGCGGATGGCCTGGGTGCCCAGAGCCACCTCCTGGGTACCGGATTCCATGGCGTCCACAGCCTCCTTGGTGTCCCCCTGAATAACCGCAATACGGTTCTTGATTTCCTCAGCGGATTCCTGGGACTGCTCAGCCAGCTTCCGGACCTCCTCGGCTACTACCGCAAAGCCGCGGCCGGCCTCACCGGCCCGGGCCGCCTCAATGGCTGCATTCAGGGCCAGCAAATTGGTCTGATCCGCAATGGAGGAAATACTGTCCACGATTTCCCCGATCTGCTTGGAGTTTTCACCCAGCTTACGGACCACCTCGGCGGAGTTGGCCACACTGCGCTCAATGCTGTTGATTTTATCCATAGCGTTCTGCATCAGCTGGGCACCGGTATCGGCAGCCCCGGCCATCTGCTCCGTATTCTCCGTAACACCATTGGTCTTTTCCGTCATAACATTGATATCATCAAAGGCGGTATCAATGCTGTTTTTGGCATCCTCCATGCTGGACAGCTGCTTTTCCATGCCACCGGCCACATCTACCACGGACTGGGCCACATGGGTGGCCGCCTCAGCCGCCTGATGGGAGCTGGCAGTAAGCTCTTCACTGGAAGCCGCCACCTGCTCGGCGGTATTCATGGTCTGGGTTATGATGGACTTTAATTGGTGCAGCATGGTATTAAATCCATCGGCCATCTGACCCAATTCATCCTGGGAATCCACCACCAGTGGATTAAGACGCAGATTACCCTGGGCCATTTCCCCAATATGATGTCCCAGCTCATCAATCCGTCTAACCATGTTGTTGGCCTGGTATACGATACTGCCCACACACAGAGCAATCATTACTACGCAGACAAAGGCCATAATCTTGGCCAGGGTTACTGCCGGGGCATTTATTTCCGACTGAGGCATCCGGATAGCCAGCTTCCAATTTACCCCCGGTACAGTGGAATAGTACAGATTATTATCCCCGTATTCCGTAATACCGCTTTCGTTGGCCAGCATGGCCTGACCGGCCTGGGCCAATTCCTTGTTGTCATCCTCGGTAATCTTTACCCCCTTCTCCACCTTGGTGGGGTCGTCGGAATATACATAGGTTCCATCTGCCGTGGTCAATAATGCCGTACCATTTTCCCCTACCCGAATATTGGCCATAAGCTCACTGATTTCCTTCAGGGAGAAATCCACGGTAATACAGCCCACATACTTACCGGTCAAGTCAAGGATTGGGGCTGAACAGGTGGACATAACCACCTTGGAGGTTGGATCATAATAGGGATCCGTTATCAGTGCCTCTTCCTTGTTTAAGCTTCTGGCATTTTTATAATATTCCTGATCGAAATAATTGTATTGCGCATTACTGTACTCATAGGTCTCCTTGATGGAGCTTCCATCCTTGAACCAATATGGCCCCATATACTGCTGGGCTGCATCAAAGGCAAAGGGCTCAAACCAGATACCGCTGCCATAGAAAAATTCGTCCTTCTGAATGGTCTTGCCGATAATGCTCTTATACGCCTCCATCGGGGTACCCCGATAGGTACCGCCCACGAACCGGGCTGTATTTATAGCCGTAGAACGGGCCATGTTCAATTTTTCATTGATATAATTTACATTGGCCTTCAGCTCCGAATTCATAGTGTGCTCTATCTGGGTTCCGATGCTCCGGCTGGAGGATACAGCCGACACAATGGCCAGAATCAGCATACCCAATACCACAAAGGGCAGCATTCCCACAAGCATCTTTCCTCTAATTCCCATAAAAAACCTCCTTGCTTAATATTACCAACCGTATAACATACAGTCTTTTCCATATCTCGTCATTGTAGCTATTCAACAAAGAAAATTAATTTCCTGCTTTTTTATTGAAGGAACCAAAAAAATATCAGCAAATTCATCCTTGACGAAAATGCTGATATTTTTAAATCCATATTAGCTTAAGAGCAGTTCATCGGAATTAAGCTCACTGCCAGCGGCCTGTTCAAACATGGCCAGCAGGTCCTTTATGGTAAGATTTTTCTTCTCCTCTCCCTGTACATCAATAAGGATTTTCCCCTCATGAAGCATAATCAGACGATTGCCGCAGGACAGGGCATCCCGCATATTATGAGTAATCATCAGGGTCGTCAGTCTCCGGCTGTTGACGATATTATTGGTAAGCTCCAGCACCTGGGCCGCCGTCTTCGGATCCAGGGCTGCCGTATGCTCATCCAGCAGGAGCAACTTGGGCTCCACCATGGTAGCCATCAACAGGGTCAAGGCCTGGCGCTGGCCCCCGGACAGAAGCCCCACCTTGGATTCCAGCCGGTCCTCCAAACCAAGATTTAATGGCCTCAGCTGCTCACGGAAATAGGCCCGCTGAGCCTCCGGGGCACTCCAGCGCAGGGTAGGAAACTGCCCCCGCCGAGAGGCAATGGCCAGATTTTCCTCGATCTGCATATTGGCGGCAGTGCCCATCATGGGGTCCTGAAACACCCGTCCTATATACTTGGCCCGCTTATGCTCCGGCAGCTTGGTAATATCCTGGCCATCGATAATTATTTTTCCTGTATCCACCTTAAAGGTGCCTGCAATGGCATTCATCAAAGTGGATTTTCCCGCACCATTACCGCCAATAACCGTTACAAAATCACCTGGCTTCAAATGCAGGGACACCCCGCGAAGGGCCACCTTTTCCGTAATGGTGCCCGGATTGAAGGTCTTTTTTATATTGTCAAGCTTTAACATCACTGGGCCACCTTTCTTTTCTTCAGCTTAGCCTGGAACAGCGGCATGGAAAGGGCCACAGCCACCAGGATGGCGGTAAACAGCTTCAAGTCGTTTGGCGGCATGCCCAGTTGCAATACCACAGCAATCACTGCCCGATAAACAATGGAGCCCAAGATAACGGAAATCAGGCAATTTTTGAAGCTGCGGGTGCCAAACAGTACCTCACCGATAATAACCGAGGCCAGGCCGATAACGATGGTACCTACCCCCATGCCCACATCAGCAAAGCCATTGGCCTGCGCTACCAGGGCCCCGGACACAGCCACCAGGGCATTGGAAATCAGCAGGCCCAATATTACCGTAAAATCTGTATTGATACCGTTGGCCCGAATCATATGGGGATTACAGCCTGTGGCCCGGATAGAGGCCCCTATTTCCGTACCGAAGAACCAATAGCACAGCACACCGGTAAACACCACCACCAGGAGGCCCACAATCAATACCATATTAGCCAGGCTCATATCGGGAAGCCCATACATGGTAAACACCGTATCCACGTTCAGCAGGGACAAATTCGCCTTGCCCATCACATGAAGATTAACGGAATACAGGGCAATCATGGTGAGAATACCCGCCAACAACGCAGGAATTTTCAGCTTGGTACACAATATACCCGTTACAACACCGGCCAACATACCGGCCAAGGACGCCACCACAATGGACAGCACCGGGTTCATGCCGCCCAGCATACAGGCTGCCGCCACCGCCGCCCCCAGGGGGAAGCTGCCCTCCACCGTCAAATCGGCAATATCCAGTACCCGAAATGTAATATACACGCCAATAGCCAACAGGGACCACAGCAGTCCCTGGGATACAGTAGGAATAATCAGATCCACAACCAAAACCTCAATTCAACAATATAATAATTAATTCATACGCAAAAGCCCCAGACATTTAGTCTGCGTGTCAGAGCTATATGTCTGGAGCCTATAAATGCCTAATGAATAGCAAACCTCAATGATTATTTGATAACCTCAGCATCCTTCAACACGTCACTTGGAAGGGTCATGCCCAGCTTATCAGCACTTTTTTGGTTAACAACCGCCTTCAAAACCTTGGCGAATTCAATCTTCATCTCTGCCGGCTTGGACTTGCCATCAAGGATATCAGCCGCCATTAAACCGGACTGACGGCCCAGCTCATAATAATCCACCCCATAGGTGGCCAGACCGCCGGCCTTGACCATATTGGCCTCACCGCAAATAACCGGCTTCTTGGCCGCCTCAGTTACTGAAATAAGGGTCGGCATGGAGGAAGCAATTACGTTATCCGTTGGCAAATAGAAGGCATCAACCTTACCCACAAGGCTCTGGGTGGCCTGCTGAATATCGTTTACATTGGAAATAGTGGCCGCCTCCACCTTCAGGCCCTTAGACTCAGCATATTCCTTCATGGCCTTGAACTGAATTTCGGAATTTACCTCACTGGAGGTATATACACAGCCAATAGTCTTGGCATTCGGACAAAGCTTCATCAGCAAATCAATCTGCTCTTTAATCGGATTCATATCGCTGGTACCGGTGACGTTGCCGCCAGGTGCCTCATTGGATTTTACCAGCTTGGCCCCCACATAATCCGTAATGGCACAGCCCACGATAGGAATATCCTTGGTAAGGTTGGCCACGGTCTGGGCCGCCGGTGTAGCAATGGCGTAAATCAAATCCACCTTGTTGCTCAGGAACCGCTGGCCGATATTTTGCAGATTGGACTGATCCGCCTGGGCATTCTGATTGTCAAGCTTCAAATTCTTGCCCTCCTCATAGCCCCGTTCCTTTAACGCATCCACAAAGCCCTTGTTGGCCGCATCCAGCGCATCATGCTCCACCAATTGCACCACGCCCACTGACTTCTGACCGGAAGATGCCTGGTTATTGGAGCCGCAGCCCCCAAACAAGCCAAGAGAGAACACTGCCGCCAAACCAAGGGCCGCCATTTTCATTTTTCGGGAAAACATCATGTATTATCACTCCTAATAGTATACTCCGTGCAAAATGATATTTTGCACTACGCCCTTACACGAAATCTAAAGCTCATCTCCATCCTTCGGATTTGATTCACTAAGATTTCATAGTATAAAAATAACAAACCTGCACATATTATACATGATTGTTTCAAAAAAATAAACATTGTTCTCCCTGTAAGCACAAAATTATTTTAGAAACAGATATTTTTTTAAAATTCCTTACTCGAAGAACATCAGGGGAGCATTAATCAACCACTATTCTAAAAGCGTACCTGTTAATTAAAAAAATTCACCCTGTTGAGCTTCGCACAATTTTATTATCTTCTCACAATTTTATTGCAAATGAATTTTAGCTTACATGGACATATACTGATTTTTTAGCACAAAAAAGGGGGCTGCACACCAATTTACCGGTACAGCACCCTTTTATATCACGCTTTTAATATTTTAGAATTTCCATACAGCACCAAGCTGGGCACTGATACCTCTTTGCTTGCCAATCCAGCCTGTTACACCGAGGTCAATGGTCACAGGGCCGCCTGGTTTAACCTGCCAGCCCAGCTCCAGCAGCCCACTGCTTCCCTTCACGCTGGGGCTTGGGGTACTGCCGCCATTATAATGGGCTCGGGCCTCGCCACCAAATTCATATTGATAAGCCAGACCGCCATACACGCTGTTTCCGTCATCAATTTTATGGGTCAGTCTGGCCCCTAGGCGCAGACGATGACTGTTGACGCTGTCAAAGCTCCACTTCTCATCACCACTGACGCTGCCGTGCATAGTCACATCATCGCCCCCCTGATGGCTGTAGAAATATTTCAGGTAACCATCTAAAGTGTTATGGACACTTATTGTCTTGACTACGCCTAAGCCTACATGAGCAGCTATATAGGAGCTGGAGCTATCGTATGTAACCGTCTGATTGTTAAAATCACCACGATAATCCGAATTTACCCGACCGAAGCGGACGCTTCCCTCATAATAGAAGCCATTATTATTAATCTGCCGGGCCATCAGACCAATACCCCAATAATGGCTTTTACCATCACCATGGACACCATTATCCAAATAGCTGTCATAGCTTCCACCACCATATTCCACAAGGGGACCGAAGAGAAGCCTTCCCTGGCTATTGGTCAGCTCTCTGGCAAAGCCTACATTAAGGCCAAAGCCCTTGGTATCAACATGAGAGCCACTTTCAGCCCGCATACTGGAGCCACCAAAGGCGGCATATGGAATGAAGCTGCTGACAACCGGCGCAGAACCACCAGCCTTTTGCTGCTGGGCAATATCAAGGGCCACGGCATTGGCGGCCTGGGTAAAGCCCTGTGAAGCCAGCATGTCTGATCCTGCATTAATAAAGGTGGTGGTAGCGGCCCGGGTCTCTACTACAGACTTGGCGTTATTTTTAGCCGTTTCACTGTCAACAATAGTACCGCTGCCGCTTTCGCTGGTACCACTGCCGCTTTCACTGGTACCACTGCCGCTTTCGCTGGTGCCGCTGCCACTTTCGCTGGTGCCGCTGCCACTTTCGCTGGTGCCGCTGCCGCTTTCGCTGGTACCGCTACCGCTTTCGCTGGTACCGCTGCCACTTTCGCTGGTGCCGCTGCCACTTTCGCTGGTGCCGCTACCGCTTTCGCTGGTGCCGCTGCCGCTTTCACTGCCACCGCTGCCACTTTCACTGCCGCCGCTTCCACTTTCACTGCCACTTCCGCTTTCACTGCCGCTTCCACTTTCACTGCCGCTTCCGCTTTCACTGCCGCTTCCGCTTTCACTGCCGCTTCCGCTTTCACTGCCGCTTCCGCTTTCAC
>NZ_CAMYWM010000033.1 GCF_947302755.1 uncultured Anaerovibrio sp. | reverse complement strand
AAAGAATTTCGGACACCACAAAATCTTCAAGACCCTTTATTTTTCACCCAATATATTATATAATATTACCGTTATTCATATGGCCTATGCCATTAGTAATATATATGGAGAGGTGTCCGAGTGGTCGAAGGTGCTTGACTCGAAATCAAGTGAGGTTAATAGCCTCCGTGGGTTCGAATCCCACCCTCTCTGCCATGTTATCAAAAGATTGCTGTTCAGCAATCTTTTTTTAGGAGGAATAATTTTGTCAAATCGCGTTCGTACCCGTTTTGCACCAAGCCCAACCGGCTACATGCACATCGGTAATCTCCGTACTGCTCTCTATGGGTATCTCTTTTCCAAATCCCAAAAGGGTGATTTCCTACTGCGCATCGAGGACACTGACCAAAAGCGTTATGTGGCCGATGCCGTGGAATTTATCCAAAACACCCTGAAGGCGGCCAATATCATTCCCAACGAAGGGCCGGATATTGGTGGTGATTGCGGTCCCTACATTCAGAGCCAGCGTCTGGATATTTACAAAAAATACGCTGAGGAGCTTATCGAAAAGGGTCATGCCTACCGTTGCTTCTGCGGCGATTGCAGCGAAGAGCAGCACGCCGCCCAGGAGGCGGGCGATGCCAAGAGCTTTGGGGGCTATAACCGGGCCTGCCGCGATTTGGAGCAATCTGTAATAGATCAATATTTAGCTGAGGGCAGGCCTTATGTAATCCGCCAGAAGATGCCTCTTACCGGTGAGGTTACCTTCCACGATGTGGTCCATGGAAATATCACCATTGCCTGCGATACCCTTGAGGATCAGGTTATATTGAAGCGGGATGGCATGCCTACCTATAATTTTGCCAACGTAATTGATGACCATCTTATGGACATCAGCCATATTTTCCGTGGCACTGAGTTCATTACCTCCACCCCCAAGCACGTACTGCTGTACCAGTTCCTGGGCTGGGAGCCACCGGTATTTATTCACCTGCCACCGGTAATGGGCAAGAATGAAGACGGATCCATTTCCAAGCTGTCCAAGCGGCATGGTGCCACCGGCTTTAATCAGCTGGTGGAAATGGGCTATTTGCCGGAGGCCATTACCAATTATGTGGCCCTTCTGGGCTGGTCCCCTAAATCGGAGCAGGAAATCTTCACCATGGATGAGCTTATTGAACGCTTCTCCTTGGATGGTCTCAGCAAATCACCGGCTGTATTTGACTACAACAAGCTTGATTGGGTAAATGGCGAATACTTCAAGGCCATGAGCGACGAGGACTTTGCCAGAAAATCCAGTGCCTTTGGGGGAATTATTGCCGAAGCCCTGGGGGACAAATGGACCTACCTGGCCTCCCTTCTGAAGACCCGTGTAAGCCGCTTTAATGAAATTCCTGAACAGATAGGCTTCTTCAAGGATTTACCTGATTATGATATCGACCTGTTTAATAATAAGCGCAACAAGGTAACCCCGGAAAAAGCGGCGGAAATCCTGCCGGTAGTTATTGAGGTACTGGAAAGGGTACAGACCTGGACCCCGGAGGGCATAGATGAGGTGCTGCAGCCGGGCGTTGCCGAAAGCGGTATCAAGATGGGAACCTTTATGTGGCCTGCCCGCATTGCTCTCTCCGGTCAGAAGGTTACCCCGGGAGGCGTAACGGAGCTGCTCTATATCCTGGGCCGCGATGAATCCATGAAGCGGTTAAATATGGGGCTTGCCAAAATTTGCGGTTAATCCATCAAATGGCTTAAGTTAGCATTGAATAAAAAAGTATTTGACAATTGCCTTTAAAAGAGGTATTATATGCATTGTCAACGGCGCGTTGGTCAAGTGGTTAAGACTCCGCCCTCTCACGGCGGCTTCAGGGGTTCGAATCCCCTACGCGTCACCAGAAAATTCAGCTCAAGGCTTTCTGCCTTGAGCTTTTTTGATACCAAAATATACATGGCAAGAACTAATGACTAGAGCGTCGGCCACGAGCCTAAAATTCTTTTTTCCGATTATATAGTGAAAAAAATCATAACTCGCTTCGCTCAAACAAATGATTTTTTCCACTAATATTAAGGTACGTAAAAAAGACTTTTTTACGGCCCATGTCCTAATTGCTCTAGTCATTGGCTCTTGCCATTTAAAATGATAACTACAATACTAATGCCATGTTTGATTGTCTTGAACATTAGACTGAATTGTGTATAGAAAATATTTTTTCCATACTAGAGTTATCTCGAAAAATTACTTGTTTGAGCGTAGCGAGTTGTAATTTTTCAAGATATTTATTTAAAGGAAAACAATATTTTTAGCAATTCAGTTGGGTGAAAGGCAATCACACATGGCATATACCTTTTATGCTTATTTTCAAATACCAAAAAGGGCCTCCACAAAGCGGAAGCCCTAATTTTATTTATGTAAGCAAAGCTTACTTGTTCATTGCCTCTGCAACAGCAACAGCCACTGCAACGGACATACCAACCATTGGGTTGTTGCCGGCACCGATAAGACCCATCATATCTACATGGGCAGGTACGGAAGAAGAACCGGCAAACTGAGCATCGGAATGCATACGGCCAAGAGTATCGGTCATACCATAGGAGGCAGGACCGGCAGCCATGTTATCCGGATGCAGGGTACGGCCAGTGCCGCCACCGGATGCGACGGAGAAGTACTTCTTACCCTGCTCGGTGCACTCCTTCTTGTAGGTACCGGCTACCGGATGCTGGAAGCGGGTAGGGTTGGTGGAGTTACCGGTAATGGAGATATCCACCTTCTCCAGGTGCATGATAGCAACACCCTCCGGAACGGAATCTGCACCATAGCATTTAACAGCCGCACGAGGGCCATCGGAGTACTTAACCTCCTTAACCACGTTAACCTTGCCAGCCTTATAATCATACTGGGTCTGAACATAGGTAAAGCCGTTGATACGGGAGATAATCTGGGCAGCATCCTTACCAAGACCATTGAGGATTACCCGGAGAGGATTCTTACGAACCTTATTGGCCGTCTGAGCGATACCAATAGCACCCTCAGCAGCAGCAAAGGACTCGTGACCAGCCAGGAATGCAAAGCACTCAGCATCCTCAGTGAGGAGCATAGCAGCCAGATTACCATGGCCAAGACCTACCTTACGATGGTCAGCAACGGAGCCAGGTACGCAGAATGCCTGAATGCCCTCGCCGATAGCCCGTGCAGCATCAGCAGCCGTCTTTACACCCTTCTTGATGGCGATAGCAGCACCAAGAGTATATGCCCACTTAGCGTTCTCAAAGCAGATTGGCTGCAGGTCACTTACGATAGCAGCCGGGTCAAAGCCCTTTTCCTTACAAATATCAGCAGCAGCTTCAATGGAAGCAATACCATATTTCTTGCAAACTTCATTAATACCGTCAATACGGCGCTCATAGCCTTCAAATAATGCCATTTTATTTTCAGTCCTTCCTGTTCGTTATCTCAAATTATTCCTTACGAGGATCGATGTAACGGGCAGCATCTGCGTAACGGCCCTTGGTGGCGGTGTTCTTCTTTATTGCTTCATTAGCATCCATGCCATTGGCAATAGCTTCCATAGCCTTGCCAAGGTGAACAACCTCATAACCGATTACGCGGTCTTCTTTGTCAACTGCCATCTTGGTAACATAACCTTCAGCTAATTCGAGGTAACGAGGACCCTTCAGCTTGGTAGAATACAACGTACCTACCTGGCTGCGGAGACCCTTACCCAGGTCATCCAGACCGGCGCCAACTGGCAGACCATTATCAGAGAATGCAGTCTGAGTACGGCCATAAACGATCTGCAGGAACAGCTCCCGCATAGCAGTGTTGATAGCATCGCAAACCAGGTCAGTGTTGAGAGCCTCCAGAATAGTCTTGCCAGGGAGAATCTCAGCAGCCATAGCTGCGGAGTGGGTCATACCGGAGCAGCCGATGGTCTCGATGAGAGCCTCTTCGATGATACCATCCTTAACATTAAGAGTCAGCTTGCAGCCGCCCTGCTGAGGAGCACACCAGCCGATACCGTGAGTCAGGCCGCTGATATCCTTAATTTCCTTGGACTGTACCCATTTGCCCTCTTCAGGAATTGGAGCTGGACCATGGTTTACTTCTTTTGCAATGCAAGTCATGTCTTCAACATGCTTATCATAATAAATCATTTTCTTATTCCTCTCTTCACAATAATATAATACTCAATGAAAGGGAACCCTAAAGCCAGGTGCGGGTCCCCCCACATCTTCAACACATTTGGCTGGAGCCCATTACTTAAGCTTAATCATTGGCTTACCAGTCATCTCTGCCGGTATTTCCATGCCTGCCAGGGTCAGCAGGGTTGGAGCGATATCGCAGAGGGCACCATCGCTGGCAATCCAGCCTACCCGGTCGGAAACTACGATAAATGGTACCGTATTAGTGGTATGGGCCGTAAATGGAGCCCCGGTTTCCGGGTCAACCATCTGATCGGCATTGCCATGGTCAGCGGTAATACATACCTCACCGCCCACCTCACGAATAGCCTCCACAAAACGGCCAACGCAGGTATCAACCGTCTCCACAGCCTTGACAGCTGCCTCAATAACCCCGGTGTGACCTACCATATCCCCGTTGGCATAATTCAGAATAATAAAATCATACTTACCGGACTTAATGGCCTCCACAACCTTGTCAGTTACCTCAATGGCACTCATTTCAGGCTGAAGGTCATAGGTAGCAACCTTAGGTGAAGGCACCAGAATACGGTCCTCCCCATTATATGGCTCCTCAACGCCACAGTTGAAGAAGAAGGTTACATGGGCATACTTTTCAGTCTCGGCAATGCGAAGCTGGGTCATGCCATTCCGTGCAATAATCTCACCAAGGGTATTGGTGATGGCCTCAGGCGGATAGGCAACCTTTACATTAAGCCCCTCCTCATACTGGGTCATGGTGGCAAAGGAAAGCTTTAATGCCTTGCGGTCAAAGCCGCCAAATTCAGCATCAGTAAAGGCATGGGTCAGCTCCCGGGCACGGTCAGGACGGAAATTGAAGAACACCACTCCATCGCCATCCTTAACGCCCTTATAGTCACCTACAACGGCCGGAACCACAAACTCATCCGTTACATCATTGGCATAGGAGGCCTTAACGGCACCAACTGCCTCATCGGCAGCCACGCCCTTGCCCAATGCAATGGCCTCATAAGCCTTCTGAACCCGATCCCATCGGTTATCCCGGTCCATTGCATAATAACGTCCGGACAGGGTGGCTATTCGGCCACAGCCGATTTCGGCAATCTTGGACTCCAGCTCGGCAATGTATTCGGCGGCAGAGGATGGATCAACATCACGGCCATCCAGGAAGGCATGGACATATACCTCCTTAAAGCCCTGATCCTTGGCGAACTGCAGGAGACCATAAAGATGCTCACTGTGACTGTGTACACCACCTGGAGAAACCAACCCCATGAGATGCAGGGCACCACCATTGGCCTTGGCCTCAGAAGCAACACTTACCAATGCCTCATTTTTGAAGAAATCGCCATCCTTGATGGCCTTGGTTATACGGGTCAAGGCCTGGTAAATAATTCGCCCGGCACCGATATTGGTATGACCGACCTCAGAATTGCCCATCTGACCATCAGGTAAACCGACGAACTCACCGGAAGCCTGAATATGGGTGGATGGAAAATTCTGTCTGAGACCATCAATAACCGGAGTCTTAGCTATCTGAACAGCGTTATTGGGGTCGCAGGTTTTGCCGTTTCCATAGCCATCCATAATAATTAATGCCACAGGTGCATTTTTTAATTTTGCCATTATATTCTCAACCTCTAATTAGAACTTTACAATTGCAGAGAAGTCAGCAGCCTTCAGGGAAGCACCGCCAACCAGGGCACCGTCTACATTAGGCTGTGCCATAAGGTCCTTTATGGTAGCCGGCTTTACAGAACCGCCATACTGGATGCGGATAGCATCAGCTGCCGTCTGGCCAAATACCTCAGCCACAGCCTCACGGATAGCCTTGCAAACCTCCTCAGCCTGATCAAAGGTAGCAGTCTTGCCTGTACCAATAGCCCAGATTGGCTCATAAGCGATAACCAGCTTGGCAACCTCATCAGCAGTGAAGCCATCAAGAGCAGCCTTAATCTGCTTTACAACATGAGCAATGTAGGTGCCGGCCTCGCGGATTTCCAGGGACTCACCGCAGCAGATAATAGGGGTAATGCCAGCCGCAAAGGCAGCACGGGCCCGCTTGTTAACGCCCTCATCAGTCTCACCAAAATAATCACGACGCTCAGAATGACCAAGAACAACATACTCTACGCCGATTTCCTTCAGCATGCCGGTGGAAATCTCGCCAGTAAATGCGCCTTTTGGCTCCCAATGAACATTCTGTGCACCAACATGAATCTTGGTCCCCTTGCAGGCGTCAGCTACAGCAGCCAGGGCAGTTGCCGTTGGGCAAGCTACTACATCTACAGCCTCAACATCAGCTACCAATGGAGCCAGCTCCTTAACCAGCTTAACGCCCTCAGCGATTGTATTGTTCATCTTCCAGTTACCAGCAATAATAGGTCTACGTGCCATGATAAAAATATCCTCCTTAAAGTATCTATATATCATATCTACAAAAATGAGTAAAGCCTCATAAGTCCAACAGGCACCGCCACGAAGTCGGTACCCCTGGGTACTTCCCCCATAGGGGAAGACTTGACAAAGCTATGCGGTGAAAAGGCAAAATCCAAATGCGCAGGATTTTCGCTGCAGAGCGCGAAAACATGAAAGAAAAATCCGCAGTCGTACATAATGGTACGTCGAGGAATTTTTCCGAAGGTTGACAAAGCTATGCAGTGAAAAGACATATCATAATGCGCAGGATTTTCGCCGCAGAGCGCGAAAACCTGAAAGAAAAATCCGCAGTCGTACATGACTGGTACGTCGAGGAATTTTTCCGAAGGTTGACAAAGCTATGCAGTGAAAAGACATATCATAATGCGCAGGATTTTCGCCGCAGAGCGCGAAAACCTGAAAGAAAAACCCGCAGTCGTACATGACTGGTACGTCGAGGAATTTTTCTGAAGGTTGACAAAGCTATGCGGTGAAAAGACAAGCATTTACGCGTCTGCGATAGCTGCGATGCCAGGCAACTCCTTCCCCTCTAAGAACTCGAGAGTAGCACCGCCACCGGTGGAAATGTGGGAAATCTTGTCAGAAAGACCGGTCTTCTTCAATGCAGCAATGGAGTCACCGCCACCAACGATGGAGATTGCACCCTTTTCAGTGGCCTTGGCAACAGCCTCGGCAACGGCCAGAGTACCCTTGGCAAAGGCATCAAACTCGAAAACGCCCATTGGACCATTCCAAATAACCGTCTTGGCACCTTCCAGAGCCTGTACGTATTCATCACAGGTCTTAGGACCGGAATCCAGTGCCTCCCAACCCTCTGGAACCTTGTCAACATCCACGATTTTGGTGTTGGCCGTAGCGGAGAAATCATCAGCAATAGTAAGGTCTACAGGGAGAACTACCTTTACCCCCTTCTCCTTGGCCTTCTTCAGCTGACCAAGAGCCTCTTCAAATTTATCCTTCTCACAGATGGAATTGCCGATTGGCAGACCCTGGGCAGCGTCGAAGGTATGAGCCATACCGCCGCCGATGATAATGGTGTCAACCTTGTCAATCATGTTGGAGATAACGCCAATCTTGTCGGAAACCTTGGCACCACCGATGATAGCCACGAAGGGACGCTTTGGTGCCTCAAGGGTCTGACCGATAAACTTAATCTCCTTCTCCATGAGGAAGCCGGCAACGGACTCCAAATACTGGGCAATACCAACATTGGCTGCATGGGCACGGTGGGATACACCGAAGGCATCGTTAACGGCAATATCAGCCAAGGAAGCCAGCTGCTTGGCAAAGCCTGGATCGTTCTTCTTCTCTTCCTTGTGATAACGGAGGTTCTCCAGGAGGAGAATCTCACCTGGCTTCAAATCAGCTGCGGCCTTTTCCACCTCTGGGCCAACGCAGTCAGGCACCCACTTTACATCTACACCCATAACCTCGGATACCCGCTTAACGATGTGCTTGGTGGAGAATTTTTCTTCCCGGGCCTCAGTAGGACGGCCGATATGACAGGCCAGAATAACGGCTGCACCCTGCTCCAGCATGTACTTCACCGTTTCCTTAGTAGCCTGAATACGAGTATCGTTGGTGATATTCATATTCTCGTCAAATGGCACGTTATAATCTACACGGCAAAATACCTTCTTGCCCTTAAGCTCTACATCCTTAATGGTTTTCTTGTTCATACCCATAATTAATAAAAACCTCCGTCAATAAAATAGGTCCGGCCCAAACAAAGGCCGGACCTCAATGGATCTTTTAAACTATTGTGTTTTGATGACGAGCTATCAGCCCAGCTCAGCGAAGTACTTAATGGTACGAACCATCTGGCTGGTGTAGGAGTTCTCGTTATCATACCAGGAAACAACCTGAACCTGAGTCAGGCCATCAGCCACCTTGCTGACCATGGTCTGGGTAGCATCGAAGAGGGAACCATAACGCATACCAACGATATCGCTGGAAACGATCTCATCCTCATTGTAGCCGAAGGACTCAGTAGCCTGCTTCTTCATAGCCTCATTAACCTGCTCTACAGTTACATCACCCTTAACTACAGCATAGAGGAGAGTTGTGGAACCGGTAGGGGTAGGAACGCGCTGTGCAGCACCGATGAGCTTGCCGTCCAGCTCAGGAATTACAAGGCCGATAGCCTTGGCTGCGCCAGTGGAGTTAGGAACGATGTTGACAGCTGCAGCACGGGAACGACGGAGGTCACCCTTGCGCTGTGGGCCATCAAGAGTCATCTGGTCACCAGTGTAAGCATGGATAGTAGCCATGATACCGGACTGGATAGGAGCCAGATCGTTCAGAGCCTTGGCCATTGGAGCCAGGCAGTTGGTGGTGCAGGAGGCTGCGGAAATAACCTTGTCCTCCTTGGTGAGTATCTGATGGTTTACGTTGTAAACGATGGTAGGGAGGTCCTTACCTGCTGGAGCAGAAATAACAACCTTCTTTGCGCCTGCGGTCAAATGAGCAGAAGCCTTCTCCTTGGAGGTATAGAAACCGGTGCACTCCAGAACGACGTCTACATCGTGCTTACCCCAAGGAATCTCTGCAGCATTAGCGCAAGCATAGATCTTGATCTCTTTGCCGTTAACAGTAATGGAATCTTCGCCAGCAGTTACCTTGTCAGCGTACTTGTAACGACCCTGGGAGGAATCGTACTTCAAAAGATGAGCCAGCATCTTAGGGCTGGTCAGGTCGTTGATTGCAACAACCTCATAACCCTCTGCATCAAACATCTGACGGAATGCAAGACGACCGATACGGCCAAAACCATTAATAGCTACTTTTACTGCCATTTGTAAAATACCCCCTAAAAATATATAGATAAATAATTTAGAACACCAGAACACCAAGGAAAAGACCTTCATTCGCCCAAGGGCAAACAGCAACGCTCCTCCTGATGTCCCTTATCTTTCAATTAAGTTAATATTACACCAATGTTAGACGCCTTGTCAACGCAAATTCATAAGCTTCAATAACTATAGCATAAATAATATGTATCATACTAAAGTACGCTTACAATCACTAAAAAGTAATAAAAAGCCTCACTTCATCAGCAATTTACGTTGGCCGGTCTATAAGTCTTTTTTCCTATTTTTTCCATTGTTAAAAGGGACTGGACAGCGATGGCACATTCCAGGCGTTTTTTCTGAATTTCACAGCCCACTTCATAAGGCTGGCGGATATCATCATGGAACAAATCTGCATTGGCATGACAGCCGCCGGAGCAGAAGAACTTGGCCCAACAGGTCTTACACCGTTCCTTGTTCATCACATGGGATTCCCGGAAATAACGGGTGATTTCCTCAGCCCCCTCATTAAGGTCATCAAATACATTGCCAAGCTTATACTTATTGCGGCCCACAAACTGATGACATGGATACAAATCCCCGTTGGCTGCCACAGCATAATATTCATGACCGGCCCCACAGCCGGCCAGCCGCTTGGCCACACATGGCCCGTTGGACAAATCCATATTGAAATGGAAGAAGAAGAAGCCCTTCCCCTCACGATGACGCTTCATATAGAAGTCAGTCAGTCGGTCGTACTCAGCGAAAATCTCCGGCAGCAGATCCTCCGTAAGGCCGTAGGGTGAATCCTTCAATACCACCGGCTCCATGGAAAGAATATCAAAGCCGGCATCCGCCATAGCCTCCACATCCTTGGTAAAATCCAGATTTTCTGCCGTGTAGGTACCGCGCATATAATAGTTTTCACCATTTCTGGACTCAACGCACCGTTTGAAGTTCTTCATAACCTTGTCGTAGGTGGGCTGACCGGCACAATCCGGGCGCATATTGTCATGGGTCTCACGCCGGCCGTCGGTACTCAGCACCAGGCTGATATTATTATCGTTAAGCCACTGTATATTGTTCTCGTTAAGAGCCAGGCCATTGGTGGTAAGGGTCAGCTTAAACTCCTTCCCCGTTTCCTTTTCCCGCTTCCGTACATATTCCGTTACGTCCTTTACCAGCGGCATATTGATAAGCGGCTCACCGCCAAAGAAATCTATTTCACAATGCTTTCTCGGTCCGCTGTGACTGATAATATAATCAACGGCAGCCCGCCCCACCTTTTTGGTCATAAGCTGACGTTCACCGCCGTATTCACCGGTATCACCAAAGCAATATTTGCAGCGCATATTGCAGTCATGGGCCGTCATCAGGCACAGGGATTTAACCAGCCCCTTGGTCTTAAAGGTCGGCGGCACATCAATATCCGGCGCAAAGAGCTGATTTTTATCCATGAGAATATGGAGCTCCTCCAGGGCCTCCTTCAGCTCAGCCTCTGTATAATCACCGGTCAGCCGGTCTATAACCTCATTATCATTATTCCCATTAAAATAATCCATGATATCATAAATCATTTTATCGATTACATGGACTGCCCCGCTATTCACATCCAGCAGGATATACACGCCATTTTGGACAAACTTATGGATTTTTCCATTCATTTCATTATTCATAAGAAAAGCTACTCTCCCAAAATACAAGAAAAAAGCCCCCTCCTGGGAGCCCTTTTCGTTTCATAATTATTTCTTGCTTTCACAAACCTGATTGCCCACAGTGCAAGAAGTCTTGCATGCGGACTGGCAGGAAGCCTGGCACTCGCCGCAGCCGCCAGAAGTCTTGGTAGCCTGCAGGGTAGGCTCATTTACAGTCTGAATGTGCTTCATATTAGGTAACCTCCTCACCTTAAACAAAGTCCTACACTTTATTTTACCCTTTTTTAGTGGTATATGCAACAACAAACCATAACCACCGGATAACTCTTGCTTGCCGCCGAAACACTTTTTTCTTATGCTCTGTTCAGATACATCTAAACCACCCCTAGTAATTTATAACCCAATCATTATTTTTTCCAGCGAATATTATTAAGGATTAGCTTTTAATGCTGTCCTATTCCCAGCTGGGTGAAGATACGGCCCTTTATGAGACGCCATTTAAATTCCGTAATGCCAAACATGGGATGAGGAATATTGATACGCTGGAGGAGATATGGATTGGTCTCAAAGGTATTAAGCCCGGCATCCCCGGTCACCGCTGCCAGATATTCCTCCTCCTTGAGTACCTCCGTAAGTGCCTGGTTGTATTTTCCATTAGGATAGGACAGGGTGTAAATGGTGTCCATGCCGTTCCATTCCATCAGCAGCTTGGACAGCTTTACCTCATCCCGGGCAGTATTGATATCCATTTGCGTAAGAGGCAGATGGTTGGCCGTATGACTGCCTATCTCCACTCCCCGATGCTGAATATCCTTCAGCTGGTCCCAGGACATATAGTTTTCCTTGCCAATATCGTTTCCCACCATGAATATGGTGGCCTTAAGCCCCCGCCTTTCCAGGATTGGCAGAAGCTCGGTGTAGTTGGTCGCATACCCGTCATCAAAGGTAAGAATAACCGGCTTGTCAGGCAGCTGCTGCAGTCCCTTTTTCGCCCTTAAATAATCCCGGAGGGAAATGGTGGTATAGCCCTCCTGCTCCAGATAATCAAGCTGGGCCTCAAATTCAGCCGGCGGCACATTGTATTCATAGGCATCCTTCGGATTTTCCGCCTGTACCATGTGATATTCCAAAATAGGAAAGCCCGCCGGTGCCGGCTGGGACAGAAGGTACTGAAGCCCCACAAAACCAACTGCGGCCAACAGGGCAATAGCCAGCACTGCTGCCTTAATAAATTTCATATACTTACTCAATAATCCTCACCTTTTCCTTTATTCTTCCCCTGAAGCTCCTGGGCCAGAGTCACCAGCTTTCTCAGGCGGTGGTTAACACAGGATTTGGTTACCAACAGCATATCAGCCAATTCAGCCAGGGTGGCATCCGGATTGTCCTGGCGGCATTGGGCAGTTTTCCTCAGAGCCTTGGTCAGCCCCTCCAGCTTGCCTGCAGCCCTTAGGAATTTAATACATTCCGTTTGATAAATGGCTGCATCCACCGTTTTTTGCAAATTGGCGGTTTCACAGTTCACCAACCGATTTACCTGATTGCGGACCTCCTTTAGGTTGCGGCCGCCCTCAAATTCGTCCAAGGACTTGGTGGCACCGATTATGGACAAAAAATCCATAATGGCCTCCCCATCCTTCATGTAAATCAGATAATGCTTCTTTCGATCGGTAAAGCCCGCTGGAAAGCCCATACGCTTCAGTACGCCGGCGATAGTAGCAGCAAAGCCGTAATTTGACGTAACCAGCTCCAGATGGCATTCCGCCTCCGGCTTATTGATACTGCCGCCCCCCATAAAGGCCCCCCGCAGATAGGCATGACGGCAGCAGGCCCTCTTTAACCGGGCATTATCCCGCCCCAGGGAGCCTTGGCTCTCCCCCAGCATCCCCAGCTTTTCCATCAGGGGCCTGACCTGGGGTGACGGTATGACCCGCACCATATATCTGTTGTTTTTCTTCAACCGTTTACTGCGGGTAACGGTGACCTCTGTCTTAACATTACTGGTATCCTTTAAAAGTCTCAGGGTTTTTCTGGCCACAGCCGCATTTTCCGTAACATAGTTAAGCCCCAAAGTCATATTGGGCCCCAGGGTAATGGATGCACCCATACGCAAAAGTGCTGCCAGCTCAGCAGTCTGACAGCATAATTTTTTATCCAGCTTGTGGGCCAGCTCATTTTTCACATCCGCTGCAAAGGATGGCATATTTCTTTCACCCGGCTTCTATCTTTCATTAATCTCCATGCTTCTAAAATATTTCATCAAAATCAATGCCTCTTGATTTCATCCAGACCGGCCTTTATACCATACACGGCCCGCATAACACTGCTGGCCAGCTTTCTGGGATCATGCTGGATAGCCTCCTTGCCGCTTATGAGGTCGGCCTTTATAAGACCTACTCCCAGGGCATTGAGGGCATCATCATCCACCTTCACCGGATAAGCACCCTTTTCCGCATATTTCCGGGCCAAGGCCTCAGGTATTGGCGTTGAATTTACAATAACATAATCTATAGCCTGACGTCCGGCGTGATCAAGAATGGCCTTTACATGCATGGAGGCTGTATAACCATCGGTTTCCCCGGGCTGGGTCATAACATTACAGATGTAAATTTTTATGGCCTTGCTGCGGCAAATGGCATCTCCGATGCCCTCCACCAGTAAATTGGGCATAATGCTGGTATAGAGACTGCCGGGCCCCAATACTATGGCATTGGCCTCCCGCAATGCATCCAGGGAGGATTGAACTGCCTCCACATGCTCTGGAAACAGCTTAACCCGATGAATGCGCTTATTTACCTCGGGAATATGGGACTCACCGCACACCACGGTACCATCCTCCATAACAGCATCCAGCCGCACGTGCTCCTTGCTGGCCGGCAGCACCCGGCCCTTTACGGCCAAAACCTTGGAGGATTCCGCCAGAGCCGTTTCCACGTCGCCGGTTACCTCTGCCATGGCCGCTATAAACAAATTGCCAAAGCTGTGGCCCGCCAAGGTGCTGTTTCCGCCGAAGCGGTGCTGAAACAGCTTTTCCATCAAGGGCTCCGTATCAGCCAAGGCTACCAGGCAATTCCGCAAATCACCAGGCGGAATAATACCCAGCTCCTCACGCAGCCGCCCCGATGAACCACCATCGTCAGCCACGGTAACCACTGCCGTAACATTGGTGGTAACCTCCTTGATGCCACGCAATAGCACACTGAGCCCGTGACCTCCGCCCACTACGGTAACAGAAGGCCCCTTGCCCAGCATCCGCTTTTCATAAATAAGATCCACCAGCTTCTCTGAACTGGAGGGGTATACCACATCTATAACCGACTGGATTATAAACCGGGCTGCCAGGGCCATTATCAAAAAGCCGATTACCACCATAACGGTGCCGATAACCACCGTGGCAGTGTAGGTATATTCCCCGGAGAAGGTATATACCGCCCAGAATATGGATTCCTCAATACCATCTATGTACTTATAATTGAACATAATTGCTATGCCAAGACTGGCCAGCATAACACCGGCAGCAAACAGCAGCAGCCAGCGCTTGAATCTCATGCCTGGATACAACCATTTTAAAAAGCTCATTTTGTGTTACTCCTTAGCATTCCTCGCGAACATGTTCCCAAACATCATTTTTCATCAAATCCCGATGCTCCAGACTTACCAGATAGCCTTTTTCCTTCAGCCGGTCATAAATATGCTTGGCAATAAACACGGAGCGGTGCATTCCCCCGGTACAGCCCACGGCAATTACCAGCTGACTTTTCCCCTCCTTCTCATACTGGGGCATCAAAAAATCTATCATATTGTCCAGATGCTTCTCAAACTCCTTGGTAACCGGGTACTGCTCGATATACTGGGCCACCTCCGGCACGGCACCGCTCTTGTGGCGCATGGACTCCACATAAAAGGGATTTGGCAGAAACCGCACATCAAAGACCAAATCAGCATCCAGGGGCATACCAAACTTAAACCCAAAGGACATAACATTGGTGTTCAGCTTGTCCCCGGGCTTCTTGGCAAAAATATTCAGTATTTTCTCCTTCAGCTCATTTTTTTTGAGGTCGGAGGTATCAATAATGTAGGTAGCCTTATTCCGGATAGGGGCCAGCCGTTCCCGTTCCTTGGCAACCCCCTCTGGAATGCGGGAGCTGGGGGCCATGGGATGACGGCGTCGGGTTTCCTTGTAGCGGCGGATAATGGCCGCATCGGAGGCGTCCATAAACAGCATTACATAGGGCTGATTATCCCTGTCCATGTTTTCCAGCACGTGAATAAAGGTATCAAAAAACTCCCGGCTTCTGGTGTCCACCACCAGAACCACCTTATGTACATGACCATCAGAATGACGGCACAGCTCAGCAAACTTGGGAATAAACACCGGCGGCAGATTGTCGATGACAAAATACCCCACATCCTCCATATAACGACACGCTTGGGTTTTGCCTGCCCCGGACATTCCTGTTACGATAATAAAATCCATTCGTTCATCTCTATCCATAACAGCCTCCTTTCAAACTCAGCCGGTCAGTCCAGGCAAAACCGCTCAATAGCCTCGGCAATACCATCATGGTCGCAATCCGCCACCTGGTATTTCGCAATTTTCTTTACATTATCATTGGCGTTGCCCATAGCCACCCCAAAGCCTGCCATTTCAATCATAGTCAGGTCATTATTGGAATCGCCAATGGCCAAAACAGCCTCTGCCGGTATATCAAACCTTTCCGCCAGTCTGGCAATGGCCGTGGCCTTATTAACCCCGGGCTTGATGAGCTCAATATATACAGGCGTGGACTTTACCGCCACAATGCGGTGGCCAAACTGACGGGAAACCGCCTCAACCACCCTATCCCCTTCCTCGGAATTGTTGGCCACAATCAATAGCTTGGGCACCTTGTCCATGTGCTCCTCCAGCTCATCCCCCACCGGATTCCCCTTTACCCCGGCTGTACACTGATACAGGGCTGAGCGGTCATTTTCCCGGCGATAATACAGCTTATCATCACTGTAAAGCTGAATGTGAAGCTGCCGCTCCTCGGCGAAATCCACCAGCTCCTTTACCAAACCACGGTCCAGGTAGGAGGCGAACAGCTCCTCGCCCTCCAGGGTCTTTATCAGCGCACCATTGTAGGTAATAACCGGTACATTAACCCCCAGCTCCTCCACGTATGGCAGGGCAGAAATATGCATCCGGCCTGTGGCAATGGTAAAAATCACCCCGGCCTCCACAGCCTTTTTTATGGCCTTCTTTACCCCGGCGGTAATCTTGCGCTCACTATTTAACAGGGTTCCATCCATATCGGTAACAAACAGCTTTGCTTTCATACTATTATCCTTTCTAAACTCACCATCAAGGGCTAAAATAAACATCTACACTTGAGCCGGGCTCCACCACTGTATTGGCCGGTATACTCTGGCCGGTGGATAGACCCGTGCCATATATATTCATTCCCAGCCCAAGCTCACCCAGCTTCTGTGAAGCCTCACGAATACTCATACCGCTAAGATCAGGCATAATCAGCTTGCCCGGCGGCGCAGTTGCTTCGCTGACCCTTTTATTGTTTTTCTTGTTCTTATCCATGTTTTCAAATGGATCGATGGAGGGCTCAATATGCTTGTAACGCAGCAGCTGGGAAAAAATTTCCCCGGCCACCGGAGCCGCTATCTGACCACCATAGAAGGAACCGGCTGTAGGATCATCAATAATAACCAGCACCACCAGCTGAGGATTATCAACCGGTGCGAAGCCGCAGAAGGAGGCAATATAACGGCCATCCATATATCCCGCCGTGTCCTTGTTAATCTTTTGGGCAGTACCGGTCTTTCCGGCTACCCGATAGCCCTTTACCTGAGCCTTTTGACCACCACCGGTGGCAACCACCTGCTCCAACAGTCCCATAAGGGTTTTATCAGTGGCCGAGGTCAGTACCCGACGCACCTCCTCACGGCCCTTTTCCTTATATAGGGAACCATCGGCATTATAAATACTTTTAACAATATGGGGCTTCAGCAGTATACCATCATTGGCAATGGCCGACATGGCCGTACACAGCTGTATTGGAGTTACTGCAATACTTTGACCGATGGACATGGTAGCAATATCGGAGTCCACCATATTATCGCTGTCAAACAGCATACCGGAGGCCTCACCTGGCAGCTCCACCCCGGTGGGTTCCCCAAAGCCAAACCTTTTGGCATAATCATTGAGCTTTTCCCCGGTAAGAATCTGACCTATCATGGCGAAGCAGGTATTAATGGAATTTTTAACAATATCAGTAAAGGTTACCATGCCAAAGCTTTCGCCATTCCAGTTCTGGATATACTTTTCCGACACATTAATCCGCCCCGGATCGTAGAAGCTCTGGTCAGGAGTGACCACCCCTTCCTCCAGGGCAGCCCCGGCCACGATGGCCTTAAAGGTGGAACCAGGCTCATAAATATCTGATACGGCACGATTTTTTATAACATCCATATTGTAATCGGAAAATTTATTTGGATTGTAGCTTGGCCGTGAGGCCATGGCCAGTATTTCACCATTTTGGGGATCCATCACAATGGCCGTTACACTTTGAGGCTGATTTTCCGCCATGGCCTTATCAATAACCTGCTCCACGATAAACTGCATGGTCGCATCTACCGTCAGGACAACGGTCTTACAATTATCTCCCCGATAACGCTGCTGGGAAATAGAAAAAATGGAATCGAAAATAGTGCGTCCCCGCACATCAATCAGAACATCATCCTCCAGAACATCTCCCTTGACGATGCTGTCCATGGAATACTCCAGGCCCTCCAGCCCCTTATCCTCCATACCGATAAAGCCAATTATATTGGCCGCCAGCATATCGTTGGGATAATAGCGCTTTACCTCATCATCCATCCACAGGCACTCATAGCCCTTATCCTTCTTCAGCTGATTAATGGCCGCTTCCTCATTACTTTCCAGACCATGCTTGACGGCATAATAGGAACCACCCTCCCGAATGCCATTGGCTATGGTTTCCGCCGGAATGTTAATAATAGGACTGAGCTCCCCGGACAATTCCTGAATATTTTCCTCACTGCCCACCTTATCCGGACGGATAACCAGCAGCTTGGCAACACGGCTAATAGCCAGCTCCCGGCCGTTACGGTCCAGTATCTTCCCCCTGGGAGACTGACGCACCACATTATCCCTGGCAATATTCATTATCTTTTTTTCCATTTCATCGTGCTGAACCACCTGCAAAACAAAATATCTGCAAACAGTAACTGCAAACAGCCCCATCATTATGGTGATCAGTATATTAATATTTTTGATAATCTTTGTCTGTTTATTTTTCATCACAATACTCCATTACGAACCATTCTAACTTCTTATTTTACACCAATACATGTGAAATGCCAAAAATTCAGTCAAACAAAATAAAATGTTTGAATTATCATTTTTTAAAAAATTTTTTTACGATTTCAAAGAATAAAGTTTACTTTTGTATCTTTTCGTTGGTATAATATGAATAGAATGGTGGTGTTAAACATGGATGATATTGATAAGAAGATTCTTAAGCGTCTGCAAGAGAACGCCCGCGTCACAATTTCAGTTTTAAGTTCGGAGATTTCCCTCTCCATGCCGGCTATCAGCGAACGTTTGAAAAAGCTGGAGGCTTCCGGTGTCATTAAGCAATATACCGCTATTTTAAATCCTAAGCTCGTTGACAAGCAGCTTATGGCCTTGGTTTTCCTGAGCATTGATACGCCAAGTCACGGAGACAGCTTTAAGGCTTTTGTAGTTGGTGAGGCTGACATCAAGGAATGCTTCTACATCACTGGTGACTTCGATTATTCCCTGAAGATTATCACCAAAAATACCTCTACCCTGGAGGATATCCTGACCCGCATCAAGGAACAGGCCGGGGTTATCAAGACCCAAACGATTGTCGTTTTATCCTCCATCACTGACAGACCGTCAGTATCCGTTGACTAAATACGAATAAAAAATGGGATTGCCGCAAATGGTGATTTTTCACCAAGCGGCAGTCCCATTTTCCTTTTACCAATGATATTTTTCTCCCCGATTTATCTTAAAGGCCCGATATATCTGCTCAACCAGCAAAAGCCGCACCATCTGATGGGTAAAGGTCATTTGGGAAAAGCTGAGGAGCATATCGGCAGCCGCCCTTACCTCTGAGGATAGACCGAAGGCCCCACCTATCAGGAAGGTTATATTGCTCCTTCCCGACAGTCCCAGGCTGTTGATTTTGGCGGCCAGCTCCTCAGAGGACAGCTCTCTGCCGTATACATCCAACACTATCAGGTAGCTGCCCTCCGGTACCTGCTTCAACAGGCGCTGTCCCTCCAGAGTCAGGGTCTGCTCCTTTTCCGCCGCCGAAGGATTATCCTTCATTCTTTCCTCGTTGATTTCGATTATCTTCACATTGGCAAAGGGCCCCAGGCGCTTCAAAAATTCATTGATACCATCGGTGAGGTATTTTTCCTTTATTTTTCCAGCAGTAACAATAGTTATCCTCATCCTGCTCAGCCCTCAGACGGTTGGGCCTCCAAGGTAACATTTACCGTCTTTTCCATACCATTGGAGTCATATTTTACCTCTATGGATTCTCCCACCTTATGGGAGGTAATGGCTGCCCGCAGCTCACCTACAGTGTTGACCTCTTTACCGTCAACAGACAATATAATATCGCCACGATGGAAGCCGACCCGCCCGGCAGGTCCGTTCAGGGTAACATTAAATACATATACGCCCTTATCCACATTTAATATATATCCGCTGCGGGCCGCTGTTTCCTTGTCAAATACGCTTACCCCCAGATATGGTCTGGTTACATGGCCATTGGCTATCAGCTCATCCACCACTTCCCGTACCGTATTGATTGGAATAGCAAAGCCCATGCCCTCTACGGCGTTGGTAACGATTTTCTGTGAGTTGATACCAATAACCTTGCCATCAGCATTAACCAGTGCCCCGCCGGAATTCCCCGGATTGATGGCCGCATCGGTCTGGATAAGCTTCATATTGCTTTCACCCTTGTTCAGAACCCGATTTACGGCACTTATAACACCAGTTGTAACGCTTCCCTGGAACTCCAGTCCCATTGGATTACCGATGGCAATGGCCGGCTCCCCCACCATAATATCATTGGAATCGCCAAATTCGGCTGCCGGCAGATCATCTGCATTTACCTTTACCACAGCCAAATCCGTTATTTCATCGGCACCAACCAGCTTGCCATTCAAGCTTCGCCCATCGGACAGGGATACCACGATTTCCTTGGCCCCCTCGATTACGTGGTTGTTGGTAACAATATAACCGTCCTTGCGGAAAATCACTCCGGAGCCGTATCCCTCCACGTCACGAAGATTAAAGAAAAAATCTCTGGTAACGGCTTTATTGGTAATACCTACCACCGCCGGTCCCACGCTTTTGGCAGCCCTGACCACCGGTGTATTTCTGGCATCGGATACATTAGTATCATAGCTTGGACTGGAGGCTGGAATACCTTCGGCCACACTGTTGCTGCCACATCCGCCCAGCATTACGGAGCCTGCCACCAGGAGGCCCATTATAGCCGGCAGACAGGATTTAACAAGCTTTCTCTTAGTAATCATTTTCTCTCCCTCCAAAACAAATAAATTCCGTGCAAAATGTTTTTTCGCACTGCTCCCTTACAGGAAATCCAGGTTCCCTCCGGGCCTTTGGCCTGGGCTTGCCAGGATTTCAAGGTAAAAAATAATATCAAAAATCTACGCTGACACACCTGTCCTGGGCAGTTATTATCAGCTCAATATTGTTTACTCCCTGCTGATTTAAAATCTGCCCTACAGTGCTCAGGGCCAATTCCGGTAAATTATTGGCCTCGCTCAGGTGAGCCAGTAAGACCTTTTGCGGTTTTTGCTTTAGGTGTACCAATGTCCAGGCCGTATCCATATTGGACAGGTGCCCCCGGTTACTTAGGATACGTTGCTTTAGCGGCCATGGATATTCACCATTTTTCAGCATATCCACATCGTGATTGGCTTCCAGCACCATTACCCGGGCTGCCTCCAGCTCCCGCCTAAGACTGCTGTCCACGAAGCCCATATCGGTGGCCACCACGCATTTTACACTGCCCATAATGGAATATCCCACCGGATCAGCTGCATCATGGGGAATACCAAAGGCCTTCACCGTCACCTTTTTCAGCCTTACCCGATCAATAATCGGATTAATACATGACTGGGGAATTTCCCGATAGCAGCTCATGGCCCGGAAGGTTTCCGGCCGACTGTACACCGGGACTCCGTACTTTTTGGTCAGGGTAGCAAGTCCCTTAATATGATCACTGTGTTCATGGGTTATAAATACCCCATCCAGCTCCTCAATGGAATAGCCTATATGCCCCAGCTCCTGCTTTATGCGCCTGGCACTGATGCCAGCATCCACCAACAGTCGGCTTCCCTCCATATCAATGAAGGTACAGTTTCCTTTGCTGCCGCTGGCCAAAACCGAAACCTGCATCCGGTATGACTCACCTCATATCTATTGCAGGACTGGTTCCTGTCCATATGCCAAGTATAAAAAGCCCTGCTGAAAAATTTCTGTAAATTTTATTAGATTTTACTTAAAACCCCATATACCATAACAAAAATAAACAAAAAGGTCAAAATATTCAATAAAAAACGGGGCCGCAAATCTGCCTTACCCCGCTTCAAACAACAGCATATTATCAATTGTAGTTACCCTTTTTCCCCTGACATTCAGGGCACTCACCGTAAAAATACAATTGCCGCCCACTTAGCCGATAATTGGATAATTGAGCCACCTGGTTCATTATGGCCTTGTCTTCAAATTCCATAATATCCTCCACCCTGCCACAAACATCACAACGAATATGAGGATGATTTTCCATCCGGGCATCATACCGGTAGCTGTCCTCCCCGATATTTAACACTTGGACCAGACCTATCCTGTCAAAAATCTCCATGGTCTTATATACGGTGGCCAGACTCATGGTGGGATAAGCCGGCAAAAGCATATTGTACAGCATTTCGGCGTTGGGATGCTCTGTAGTATGTTGCAATGCATCATATACAGCCAGACGCTGCGGCGTTACCTTAAAGCCGTGGCTGCGAAGTATATCTGCTACCCCCTGCATATCCATCATATATATCCTCCAATACGTTAACATAATAATCGCTTATTCAGGCGGAGCCT
>NZ_CAMYWM010000032.1 GCF_947302755.1 uncultured Anaerovibrio sp. | reverse complement strand
TACCATAACTGAAGGTGGTTTCGTTCATAATGGTGCCGTCAAGGCATGTGGTTTATTATGAAATCTCAGCGAATCAAATCCGAAGGATGCAGATAAGCTTTATATTTCGTTGTAAGGGCGTAGTGCGAAACACCGTTTTCCACGAAGCTTACTATGAAATCTTAGCAAATCAAATCCGAGGGTTGCAGATGAGCTTTGGATTTCGTTGTAAGGGTGTAGTGCGAAACACCGTTTCCCACGAAGCTTATTGCCGCCAAGCCCATTAAAACCACGGCTTTCGGGCCTGCTGAATAAGTATCCTTTTATTTTTATTTAAATAAAAGGATTTTTCTTTATCATGGAGAATATTATAAACATACAAAAATGGAAAGGGGATGTTAGTATGACAACATTCACTATCAGAGGTAAAAATGTAGAGATTACCCCAGCCCTGAGAGATTATGTGGAAAAGAGAATCGGCAAGATTACCAGATACTTCGATTCGGTTGGCGAAATTTCTGTATTGCTCAGCGTCCTGAAAGACCGTCATCTTGTAGAGGTTACCGTTCCTGTTCAGGGAGTCCTGCTTCGGGGTGAGGAAGCCTCCCACGATATGTATGCCTCTATCGATTTGGTTATAGAAAAGCTGGAACGCCAGATTCATAAGCACAAGACCAAGATGCAGCGCCGCTTCCGTGACGGTACTTTGCTTGATGAGGCCTTTGCTGCTGAGGCAGCCCAGAATCGGGTTGAGGACGAAGAGGAGGATTATCCTATTGTTAAGCGCAAGAAGTTTATCGTAAAGCCTATGGACGTTCAGGAGGCTATTATGCAGATGAACCTTCTCAATCATGATTTCTTCGTATTCCGTGACGCTGATACTGAGGAAGTCAATGTGGTTTACCGCCGCTCCGATGGAAAGTACGGCTTGATCGAATCCGATAACAGATAAATGTTCGTTGCCGGTTGCAGTATCGGTAAGCATTAGAAAAAAGGACCGTTGTCCCCGGGTCTTGGGGGTGACGGTCTTTTTACTATGAAATCTTAGCGAAACAAATTCGAAGGATGCATATGAGCTTTAGCTTTCGTGCGGGGGGGGCATAGCGCGAAATATCATTTTGCACAGAGTTTATCATTTTATGTTTCTTTTGACTTCTATATTATAGTTTGTTAAACTGTAAAGAGGTGTTTTTCTGCGATTTTTTACTATGAACACTTAGCGAGCACAAGCCAACGGCGCAGTGGGAGCTTAGTGTTCGTTGTAAGGGCGTAGTGCGAAATAACGTTTCGCACGAAGTTTAGTAAAGCACATATCCAATTGATTAGGAGTGAGTTTTGTTGTTAGGTTTCTTAAAAAGATTTTTAGGCGACAATAATGAAAAAGAAATAAAACGAATGAGAGCAATCGTCGAACAGATTAATTCCTATGAAGAGGAATTAACCGAGCTTAGCGACTCCTCCCTTGTTAAACATACAGATGAATTTAAAGAACGTCTGGCCAATGGTGAGACTCTGGAGGATATTTTGCCGAAAGCCTTTGCAGTGGTCCGTGAGGCATCCCGCCGGGTGCTGGGTATGCGTCATTTCGATGTACAGATGATTGGTGGTATCTGCCTTCATGAGGGGAAAATCGCCGAGATGCGAACCGGTGAAGGTAAAACCCTGGTGGCTACTTTGCCGGTATACCTGAATGCCCTTACGGGCAAGGGGGTGCATATGGTTACCGTAAACGACTATCTGGCCAAGCGTGATAGCGAGTGGATGGGCCATCTGTATAATTTTTTGGGCCTCAGCGTAGGTCTTATCAGGCACGATATGGATTTTCCGGAGCGTAAATTCGCCTATAGCTGCGATATTACCTTTGGTACCAATAATGAATATGGCTTTGACTATCTCCGGGACAACATGGTGGTGGATCTCAATCAGATGGTGCAGCGGGAGCTGAATTTTGCCATCGTGGATGAGGTGGACAGTATTCTCATCGATGAGGCCAGAACCCCATTGATTATTTCCGGTGCCGGTACCAAGTCCACGGATATGTATACCCGTATGGCCAAGGCTGTGGAAATTTTAAAGGCCGGGGACGATTATACCGTGGACGAAAAGCAGAAGACGGTGGCTCCGTCTGAGGGAGCTGTGGCCAAGGTAGAGAAGTTCCTGGGCGTAAAGAATATGTACGACTCCGAGAACATTGAAATGTCCCACTGCTTTACTGCTGCCCTCCGGGCCAAGGCCCTGATGAAGCGTGACCGGGATTATGTGGTAAAGGACGGGGAAATCGTCATCGTCGATGAATTTACCGGCCGTCTCATGGAGGGACGCCGTTACTCCGATGGCCTCCATCAGGCCATTGAGGCCAAGGAGGGCCTGGAGGTGCGCCGTCAGTCCCAGACCTTGGCTTCTATCACCTTCCAGAACTACTTCCGTATGTACAATAAGTTGGGGGGCATGACCGGTACTGCCAAGACCGAGGAAGACGAGTTTATCAAGATTTACAACCTTCCTGTTGTGGTGGTTCCTACCAATATGCCGGTTAAACGGGTGGATTTCCCGGATGTTATCTATAAGACCCGCCGGGCCAAGCTGAAGGCAGTAGCCAATGATGTGGAGCAGATTCATGCCACCGGTCAGCCGATTTTGATTGGTACCACCTCCATTGCCCAGTCCGAGGAAATAAGTGCTATTTTGCGTAAGCGGGGGATTTCCCATAATGTATTGAATGCCAAATTCCATGAGAAGGAGGCCGAAATTATTGCCGATGCCGGCCAGAAGAATGCGGTTACCATTGCCACCAACATGGCAGGCCGTGGTACGGATATTAAGCTGGGTGAGGGGGTGCCGGAGCTGGGGGGCCTCTTTATTGTGGGCACCGAGCGTCACGAATCCCGTCGTATTGATAACCAGCTCCGTGGTCGTGCCGGCCGTCAGGGTGACCCGGGTAATTCCAGATTTTATCTGTCCCTGGAGGATGATTTGCTTCGCCTGTTTGGGGCCAAGAATATATCCTCTATTATGGATCGGTTGGGCATGGGTGAGGATGACCCAATTGAGCACAAGATGATTACCAAGTCCATTGAAAATGCCCAGAAGAAGGTGGAGGGCCGTAATTTCGATATGCGTAAGCATGTGCTGGAATACGATGATGTTATGAACCAGCAGCGTGAGGTTATTTACAAGGAACGCAAAAAGGTATTGCGGGGTGAAGACCTTAAGGGGCATATTATGCACATGGTGGGCCAGATTATCGAGTCCGAAATGGACCAGTATGCCAATGCCAAGCTTTATCCTGAGCAGTGGACCCTGGGGGATCTCATTAAGGATGCTGAGCAGATTTATGCTCCTCAGGGCAAGCTGAAGCTGGAGGAGCTTGAGGAAATGAGTCGTGACGAGGTCCAGGAGTATTTGATGGACCTGGCTGTCCAGTCCTATGAGATGCGGGAAAAAATGTTCGGCGAAGCCAATATGCGTGAGCTGGAGCGTATTGTTATGCTGCGGGTTATTGATAATCACTGGATGGAGCATTTGGATGATATGGATATGCTCCGTGAGGGTATTGGCCTCCTGTCCTATGGTCAGCGTAACCCGTTGGTTGAGTACAAGATTAAGGGTCATGATATGTTCCAGTCTATGATTGATGCCATTCAGACGGATATTGCCACCATGATGTATCGGGTGAATATCGTAACCCCTGAACAGCAGCGGGCCATGGAGGAACAGGCCAAGCAGCGTCTGGCCCAGGCCAAGCATTCCCACGGCGGCGACGAGTCTCCTGAGGAATCAGGGAAGAAAAAGCCAGTGGTAAATGGTGAAAAGGTGGGCCGCAATGACCCATGTCCATGCGGCAGCGGCAAAAAGTACAAAAATTGCTGTGGCCGTGATAAATAACCTCATCCGTCAACTTCGTTGACACCTTCCCCAGAGGGGAAGGCAATTAATGCAGCTCAACCAGCTACAAGCCTTCCCCCTTGGGAAAGGTCCCTCCGCAGGAGGGGGATGAGGTCCATTAATTAATATAAAATTAAGTAGGATGTGAGAACATGCTGGAGGATTTGAAGCCTGGAATTACGGCACTCCAGGAACGACTGAATGAGATGGAAAAGGCTCTGGATGTGGTTCATAAAGAAGAAAAAATAGCAGAATTGGAATACAAGATGGGGGAGCCCACCTTTTGGGATGACCCGGAAAGTGCCCAGAAAATCAATCAGGAGCTTAACGATGTTAAGATAAGTGTTGATAAATACAAGGCCCTGGTGGCCAAGTTCGATGACGTACAGGTAATGTGGGAAATCGGCATGGATGACAAGGATGAAAGCGTGGAGGAGGATATCAAGGCCGATATGGCTGAGATAGACAAGGCATTGGAGGAGCTTCAGCTGGAGGTAATGCTCTCCGGCAAGTACGATGCCAATAATGCCATCCTCACCCTGCACGCCGGTGCCGGCGGTACTGAGGCCCAGGACTGGACCAGTATGCTGTTGAGAATGTATGGCCGTTACGCTGAGCGTCATGGCTTTACGGTGGAGACGGCTGATTTTCTCCCGGGGGATGAGGCCGGTGTTAAATCGGTTACTTTGTTTATCAAGGGACACAACGCCTATGGCTTTCTGAAGTCCGAAAAGGGAGTACATCGTCTGGTGCGCATTTCCCCCTTTGATTCCGCAGCCCGTCGTCATACCTCCTTCTGTGCCTGTGATATTATGCCGGAGCTGGATGACACCGAGGAAGTAAAGATTAATATGGATGAAGTGCGGGTTGATACCTACCGGGCCTCCGGTGCCGGCGGTCAGCACATCAACAAAACCTCTTCTGCCGTTCGTATGACCCATGAGCCCACAGGCATCGTGGTTCAGTGCCAGAATGAGCGCTCCCAGCTCCAGAACCGCGAGCAGTGTCTGAAGATGCTGCGGGCCAAGCTCTTTGAACTGGAGGAGGAAAAGAAGGAAAAGGAGATTGCTGCCCTGGAGGGAGATCAGCAGAAAATCGAGTGGGGCAGCCAGATCCGTTCCTACGTATTCCATCCATACAATATGGTCAAGGACCACCGTACCAACGCTGAAACCGGTAACACCGGGGCAGTTATGGACGGCGAAATCGACATGTTCATTGAGGCTTTCCTTCGGGCCAAGGCCAATCATCAGTTATAAATGTTAATAATAGTATGCCGGGAGATGCAGTTGGGGACATATTTTGCGTTGGTACTTAGTGAATCCAAGCTGTAAGCGCAGGATGAACTTAGTACCGCTACGCAAACTAGAGAGCGCGAGCGTTCCCCAATGTATCTCCCAGCACACATTAACTGAAAACTAAGTATTGTATTTTAGGAGATAACTGTGAATAAAGCATTAAAGTTTGGTATAGCGGCAGTAGTGGTGGTGCTGGTATTCTGCCAGCTTATTCTGCCCTTTGTGGTGCAGGGCTCCATTGCCCACAGTATTGAGACAGCCACCAGGGCGGAAAATGTAAGTGTGAAGGTGTCCAGCCTGGCCGGCTTTATGCTGTTGGCCGGGCACATGGATAAGGTGCATATTGAGGCCGATAATGCCATGGTGGGCCAGGTCCGGGTGGATAAGCTTGTCCTGGACGGCGAGAATGTCAATGGGGATCTTACCAAGCTGGATGCCCGGGACGGTTCGGCGGTGCGGTCGGCTGATCGGCTGGAATTAACCGGCATTATTTCCCAGGACTCCCTTCAAAAGCTGCTTTCGGACAAGCTGGAGCAGGTGGATAATATTACCACCACCATGGACAAGGACAAGCTGTCGGCCACCGGTTCAGTAAAGCTGTTGGGCCGCACGGCTGATTTGACCCTGACGGGTACTGTTTTCGAGGAAAATGGCGGCGTGTATTTTCACATGACCAGCTTGGATATCCGCAATGCCGTCCTTGGCAAGGCAGTGATTGGCAATTTCTTTGGTGATATTCTCTTATTTGATTTGCAAAAAATGCCGGTTCGCTGTGAAGTGGATGATGTGGAAATGCAGGAGGGCCAGGTTATTATCAAGGCCAGCCGTCATGGAACAAAATAATAAGGAGTTAAATTGCGATGAAGCAGTTTGCATACAATAAATTATTAATAGTGCTGATAGTCATCGGCCTGTTTGCTTCACTGTTTATCAATATTCAGCGTCATCAGGTGGAGGTTCGCAATAATACCATAGAGCTTATTGTGGACTACGAGGACTTGGTGGCCTTGGTTGAATGTGATGGCGTGCCGGTGGAGGAGGTCATGAAGCAGGCCAGGGAAGCCGGTATTACGTCCTTGGCGGTGTATGAAACCACCTTCAAGAAGCTGAATGTAAATGGCAAGACTACGGCAGTTAATGGCAGCGATATTCTTACCAGCTATTATACCGGGACGATGACTGACCCGAACTGGCGTAAGCTGGTGGAGGAGGGGACCATCAAGGGCACCGATATTTATGTGACTGGTCACCATGCCCAGACCTTTAAGGAGGTTTATGAGGATTTGGTACGCCGCCTGGGGAAAGACCGGGTAACGGCCCTCAATGTAGGTGGTTCCACAGTGCTGGCAGTGAAGGCCCAGTTTGAGGCCCTGGAAAAAATGGATTTGGGTATGCCCACTGATGAGATGGAGGCTGTAAATAAAGGGGGCTTCTATGTACTGGCCCGCCCTACCAATTATAACCGGTGTACTGAGGAGGATGTGGATGCCTTCTTTAACCGTATTGATAATTACAAGGTTTCCGGCATAGTATTTTCCGGCTCCCAGGCTCTTGGGGCACCGGCCTGCTCTGATTATACGGCCAAAAAAATGGCTGAACGGGACCTTACTCTTGGTATGATTGAGGGGGTAACCCAGCTTCAGTTCTTCCAGCAGGATGGTATGCTGGATATTGCCAAGGCCAATGATTATCATTCGGCTCGCCTTTACTCCATACCAAAGGATGAGCAGAAGAAAATGAAGATTAACGATTGCGTGGAGCGTTGGTCCAATACTGATGCGGAGCGCAATATTCGGTTTAATCTGCTGAAGATTTTTGATAAGCCGGCTCCCGGCATGACCTTGCTGGAAACCAATATGAATTATTTCGGGGCAGTCAGGGATCGGCTGGTGGCTGATGGATATACCATTGGCCGGGCCGGTGTCTTTGACCACTTCTATCCCGCCGGTTGGCTGCGGGCTCTGGTGATGATTGGCGTGGTGGCGGCCTGCGTACTGTATTTGTGCCTGATTATTCCGGGCTTTAAGTCAAAGTATATTTATGGCCTCCTTATATTGGGGATTATTGTGGCTGCAGGCCCGGTTATCATGGGCCATGGCAATAAAATCCGCCTAGTGGCCTCCCTGTTAAGTGCCAATGTATTCCCGGCCATTGCGGTAATTTGGCAGCTGGACCGGTTCCGGGCCAAGAGTCCTGACGAACAGGCGTCTCTGGTCAGGATTATGGCTACTGGGGTTATTGCCCTCTTTACCTGTGGTATTATGTCCTATGTGGGAGCCTCTTATCTGTCCGGTTCATTGGCGGATACGGAATACCTGCTGGAGGTCAATATCTTCCGGGGAATTAAGCTCACCTTTATCTTGCCGATTATTCTGGTGGCCATTGCCTTCCTGCAGCGGTTTGATGTATTTGATGGCAAAATGGATGATACAGAAGGCTTTATGGATCAATTCCGTAAAATGCTGGATATGCCGGTGAAGGTAAAATCCCTGCTGATTTTGTTGTTGGTGCTGGTTGCCGGTGTGGTATTTGTGGCCCGCTCCGGTCATACCATGGGTATGCCTGTTTCTGCCACTGAGCTTAAGTTCAGGGCATTCTTGGAGCAGGTCATGTATGCCCGTCCTCGTTCCAAGGAGCTGCTCATCGGTCACCCGGCATTTATGCTGGCTGTAATGGGCTGGTTCCGTAAGTGGCCGACCATGCTGCTATTTGCCATGGTATTGGTGGCCACCATCGGTCAGGGCTCCATGGTGGAAACCTTTGCCCATATGCGTTCACCGGTGTTTATGTCCTTTGCCCGCGGCATTGGCGGCATAGTGCTGGGAGCCGTGGTGGGCGCAATCGCGATGATTTTCGTTCAGCTTTGGAGCAGATATGTTGCCCCAAGGCTGAGTACAATTAAATGAGACTTATTCAGTGAGAAGCAATGAATATAGTCAAATTAATCCAGAGCTTTACGGGTGCTTAACTCCCATCCCAAAAATGGAGTCCTGGCACTAGTTAGCGTGGGAAAAATAAGCAAAGATAAGGAATGACAACAGACATGAGTAATGTTGTAATTTCCGGGTATTACGGTTCCAGAAATGCCGGCGACGAAGCAATGCTGGCAGCGATGGTTGAAGTATTGTCGGATTTAGATCCAAAGTTGAATATTACAGTTATTTCCGCTGACCCGGCTGATACCAGGGTACGTCATCAGGTGAATTCCGTTGGCTGGCTGGATATCGGCAGTATAATCGGGGTCTTGTTCAAGGCCGATTTACTGATAAGTGGCGGTGGCAGTCTGCTGCAGAATGTGACCAGCCGCCGCAGTCTCTATTATTATCTTATGATAATTGTCTTGGCGGAGCTTCTGCGCACTCCGGTAATGCTGTATGCCCAGGGAATTGGCCCCATTCAGGGGCGGATGGCCCGCTGGATAATGCGGCTGGTGGGGAATGGTATCAAGCAGATTACCGTCCGGGATAAGGGCTCCCTGGGGGAGCTGGCCCAGATGAAGATTACCCGGCCGGCCATTGAATGTACCTCGGACCCGGTTCACGCCATTCATCCGGTGGACAAAAATATTGGCCGAACGATTTTGAAGGAAAACAATGCTTATGGTGCCAAGCCCCTGGTGGGGATTTCCGTCCGGGAGTGGCAGGATTGGACCCATTATAAGGCGGTTATTGCCCGGGCAGCGGATCAGATAGCCCAGGAATTTGATGCCCGCATCGTATTTTTGCCGATGCAGTATCCTGAGGACGTGCATTGCGCGGAAATGGTGGCCTCCATGACCAGCTGCAATGCGGTGGTGCTTCATAAGGAATATACCACCAAGGAGCTGCTGTCCATCGTGGGCAACATGGACCTGTTGATTGGCGTCCGCCTCCATGCCCTGATTTTTGCCGCGGTAATGGGCGTGCCGATGATTGGTGTGTCCTATGACCCGAAGATCGACCGCTTCCTGGAGTCCGTGGGGGAAAGCCCGGTGGGAGACCTGGAAAATGTCAAATATGACGAGCTGGTAAGCAAGGTCCGGGCCAAGTGGAATGACAAGGCGGGCTTCAGCAAGAAAAATGAGCAGCTTTTCGCCGAGCTGCGCCGTCTGGCCATGCATAACGCCGAGCTGGCCATTGAGCTTATTGATAAAAAGAAAAAAGAAAAAAAGTAATGCAATCAACAACACTGGAAAGTGAGTAAAATCATTTTCCGGTGTTTTTTTTGTGCTATAGCCCAAATTAATAAAATTTTCTATTGACATACCATTGTGGTATGTTGTAATATCTATATCAACATAGTTATAAACATATTAAATAAGTATGTTATAGATGTGATATGATGAATTGTGAGCAGGAGGTAGACAGCGATGGAAAAGAAGGAATTATTAAGGCAAATAGCCGATGCTGTAGTGGACATGGAAGAGGATACTGTGGAGGAGCTGGCTCAACAATCCCTTACCGCTGGTATTGATGCCTATGAAACTATAGATTTGGGGCTGGCCAAGGGAATGGAACGGGCCGGTCAGTTATTTGATGAAGAAGAATATTTTGTTCCAGAGCTGTTGATGTGTTCTGACGCCATGAATGTGGGGATTGATGTATTAAAGCCTCACCTAAGAAGTGAAAAGGTGTCCAAGAAGGGCAAGGTTGTCATTGGGGTGGTTGAGGGTGATACCCATGATATCGGTAAAAATCTGGTTCGCCTGATGCTGGAAACTGGCGGCTTTGAGGTGCTGGACCTGGGCCGGGATATTCCTCCCACTGAATTCGTAAGTAAGGCAGAGGAATATGGGGCAGATATCATTGGCATTGCTACCCTGATGACTACTACGATGCCGGGGATGAAGGAAGTGGTGGATATCCTGGCCAATAAGGGTATTCGCGATAAATTCAAGGTTATTGTGGGTGGCGGCCCAATTTCTCCAGCCTTTGCCAAGAAGATTGGTGCTGACGGCTATGCCAGGAATGCTGCGGATGCCGTAAAGGTGGCGGAAGAGCTGTTGGGCAATACTGATTTGGCGTTAGGAGCGTGAGTATATGGACGTATTATCTCCCAAGGAGCGGCTGCTCCGCTCTCTAAAGGGTGAGGCTGTGGACAGAACTCCGGTGATTTGTCCCGGGGGTATGATGAATTCCGCTATTGTTGATGTAATGAAAAAGCATGGAAATGTATTACCCGATGGACATTGTGATCCTGAGATAATGGCGGCTTTGGCCCTGGATGTACAGGCGGATACGGGCTTTGAAAATGTGGGTATTCCCTTTTGCATGACCGTGGAGGCAGAAGCCCTGGGCAGTGATATAGATTTTGGCACATTGAAATGTGAGCCGAAAATTGCCAAGGAAATTTTTCCCTCTGTAAAGGAGGTTATCTATAAAGAGACTGACGCTTTGGTAAAAAGCGAACGGGCGGGTACAGTGTTTCAGGCAATATATAATGCTGCCGGCCATTCTCCTGACATACCGGTTATTGGCAGCATAACAGGTCCCTTAAGTACCGCCGCTTCGGTGGTGGATCCCATGAATTTTTTGAAGGAGCTGCGTAAGGTCAAGGAGGACTCCCACCGCTTTGTGGATTATGTAACCCGTCAGCTGATAGGCTACGCCCGCTATATGGTGGATAATGGCGCCAGCGTAATATCCATTGCTGACCCAACGGCTACCGGTGAAATATTGGGACCAAGGATGTTCGGCGATTATGCTGTAGTTTATATAAATAAGCTGGTGGATGCCATTCATGAAATGGGGGTACCAGTTATCGTTCATATATGTGGCCGCATGCAGGCCGTGACCCAGCATATAGCCAATCTTCATGCGGATGCCATAAGTGTGGATGCGCTGGTAAGTCTTAAGAAGCTGAAGGAAGCCTATCCTCAGCTTACCACCATGGGGAATCTCAGTACCTTCCTGCTGGAATTTGGGGAAGAACCCAATATACAGCGCGGTACTGAGCAGCTTATCCGGGATGAGATTAATATATTGGCACCGGCCTGTGGGTTGAGTACATCAACGCCACTAAGCAATATCCAAGCCTTTACCGGTGCCGCCAAAGCTGTGTAAGGGGGCGTATAAATGAGTAAATTTCAGATTGTATTTCAGCCCTCCGGCCGGCGCGGTGAGGTAGAGGAAGGAAAAACTATTCTGCAGGCGGCCCAGAGCCTGGGTGTAGGAATTGAAGCCAACTGCGGCGGGGCCATGGTCTGTGGCAAATGTAAGATTATTCCGGAATTTGGAACCTTCGATAAATTGGGCCTAAGCTCAGCTGAGGAACATATTTCTGCCCTAAGTACAGTGGAAGAAAAAATCCTGACTGCTGAAGAAATCCAAAAGGGCGTGCGGTTAGCTTGCTGTGTCCACATAAAGGGCGATTTGGTGGTCAGTGTGCCTAAGAAGAGCCAAAGTGCCAAGCAGGTGGTACTGGAGGCAGGCAGTTCCAGACAAATTGCCATAAAGCCGGCGGTAAAAGCCTATTTTTTACGGCTTACGCCACCGACCCTGGAGGACCCTATGGACGACCGGCAGCGTTTGCTGGCGGCCCTACAGAAAGCAACAGGCTTAACAGATGTAAGGCTTGATTATCCAGTTTTATGTAATCTGTCCCAGGTGCTTAGGGAAAATAACTGGGAGGTTACCGTAACGGTGCGGGAGGACAAGCAGGAAATCGTTAGGGTGCGGGGCGGTGATTACAGCCGCAAGCTGGGTATTGCCATTGATATCGGTACTACCACACTGGCGGCCTATCTCTGTGATTTGGATACAGGGGAGCTGCTGGAAAAGGCCTCCCGGATGAATTCCCAGATTGGCTATGGTGAGGATATTTTATCAAGAGTATCCTATGCCACCAGTAACCCTGATGGGCTTCAGACCTTGCATGACATTATCATAAATGATGTCAATGAGCTGGCCACGGAGCTGACGGCTGGTATCGGTGGTACCCCGGAGGATGTGGATGAAATGGTGCTGGTCTACAATACGGTAATGCATCATTTGGCCCTAAAGCTGTACCCTGGTTATGTGGGGCGCTCCCCCTTTGCGCCAGTGGCGGCCCATGCCTTGGACATAAAGGCCAGGGATTTGGGCATAAATATAAATCCCGCTGGCTGGGTACATTCATTACCTATTGAGGCGGGCTTTGTAGGGGCCGATAATATGGCGGTGGTCATAGCCGAGGAGCCATATAACAGCGATAAGATAAAGCTGATTATCGACATTGGTACCAACGGGGAGATTGACCTGGGAAACCAGGACAGACTGCTGTGTACCTCCTGTGCCACTGGCCCAGCATTGGAAGGAGCTCAGATAAAATTTGGCATGCGGGCGGCTCCTGGTGCCATTGAAGGAGTGAAAATTGACAAGGAAACCCTGGAGCCATCCTACAAGGTTATCGGCAATGATACCTGGTATCCGGAGCTGGAGGTCACTGGAGCCTTAGGCATCTGTGGTTCAGGGATAATCGATGTATTTGCCGCCCTCTATGAAGCTGGTATAGTGGGAAAAAGTGGCCGGATAAATAATAAATTGACCACTCCCCGTATCAGAAGAGACGAGAATGGCAAGTGGGAATATGTGCTGGCCTATGCCAAGGAAACAGGGATAGGACAGGACATAGTAGTTACCCAGGCCGATATTCGGGCCATTCAGCTGGCCAAGGCCGCTATCTATGTGGGGGCTGAGTACTTATTGAATAAATATGGCATTGACCATGTGGATGAGGTAATTCTGGCCGGGGCCTTCGGCAGCTATATAAATAAGCGCAGTGCTTTGGTAATGGGCATGTTCCCGGATTGCGATCTCGATAATATTCATGCTGTGGGCAATGCGGCAGGGGATGGTGCCCGTATTGCCTTATTAAATATTGATAAACGCCATGAGGCGGATGAAATTGCCCGAAAGGTGGAATTTGTGGAGACGGCGGCGGAACCTGATTTTCAGGAGCATTTCATGGAAGCTATTGCCATTCCCCACGCCAAGGCCAAGTTCCCCCATGTGAAGGTACAATGAATATGTTGAGCAAGAAAGGCAGATGAATTTCATGACGGAATGGAAGGATGAGATGACGGCCATTGAGCGTATGACAGCCTACGCCAAGGGCGAGGATATAGATCGGCTGCCATGTGTCCCAATAGTGGGCAATACGGCAGCCCGGGTAATCGGCGTAAAGGTATCAGATTTTCGCGGTAACGGTGAACTGATTGCCAAGGCCCACATTGCGGCCTATAAATTATTTCATTACGACAATATCCGGGTGTTTACAGACTTATATACCCAAGCCGAGGCCATGGGCTCCCAGGTAATATATCCCGAGGATGAAACAGCATATCTCGGTCAACCGGTAATAAAGCTGGATCCACGATTGTCCAATTTGGATGAGATCGATAAGCTGCGTCCGGCGGACCCATATAAGGACGGTAATTTACCGGAGCATCTAAAGGCCATGCGGATAGTGGTGGAGGCTGTAGGCAAGGAGGTACCGGTAGGTGGTGCTGTTACCGGGCCATTTACCAATTCATCCTTTTTGGTGGGGGCTGAAAATCTGGTGCGTTTAACCTTGAAAAATCCGGCGGCCGTTCACAAGCTGTGTCAGGTGTCCTTGGAAAGCAATCTTCGTTATGTGGATGCAGTAATTGATGCGGGAGTTACCCCAAGTCTTACAGACGCCATGTCATCAAGCACGGTTATAAGCCCAAGATTGTTCCGTAAATTCTCCTTGCCATATTTGAAAAAGCTAATTGACCATATTCACAATAAGGGTAAGAAGGTAACTCTGCACATTTGCGGGAAAACGGATGGTATTTGGGAGGATATGGTAAAGGCCGGGGCGGACTGCCTGAGTATTGACAATGATGCGGATATCCAGAAGGCCAAGGAGCTGGTAGGGGACAGGGTAATGCTTATGGGTAATGTACGGCCATCGGAAACCATGCTGGAGGGTACAGTGGAGGATGTGCGCAAGGCAACAGTTGAGGTCGTTCGCAAGGTATACGATTCACCAAAGGGCTTTATTGTAGCATCTGGGTGCAGCCTGCCAACGGAAACCCCATTTGCCAATATTCACGAGATGTTAAATACGGTGCGTCGTATCGGCAATCCGTTTGCGATTAAGGATGCCACATCCATTGTGGCATGAAAGAGGGATGATAGGGTATGAAGAAGATATTAGCAGTATTATTAATTGTAATTGCAATGATTACAACGGCCTGCGGTGGTTCTGAACAGTCTGCAGGAACAGATAAAAAGACGGATTTTAAGATTGGTTATCTGGCTTCCACTGGACATATTTTATATTTTATTGCCCAGGAGAAGGGTTATTTTGCGGAAGAAGGGTTAAATTCAGAGCTGGTATTATTCAATAATTCCGGTGAGGGCATTACCGCTGTGGCCAATGGTAAGCTGGATGTGGGAGCCTTTGGCAGCTCGGCACCAATGGTGTATATGTCCAAGGGAAGCCCAATAACGATTTTTGCCGGGCAGATGTCCATGGGCCATGCTCTGGTGGCAAAGCCGGAGAAGGCTGCTGAATTAGCTGATTTAAAGAATCTTAAGGGAAAGACTGTGGCCACCATTCGTTTGGCCACCGGTGATATTGTATTCCGTGAGGCAGCTATTAAGCAGGGCTTAAAGATTGGCGAGGATGTAACCTTTAAGGAAATGGAATCAGCCTCTGCGGCTATGGAGGCAGTGAAGAACGGTGCAGCAGATGCTTCTGTTGTATGGACTCCATTCCGTAAAATGGCAGAACAGCAGGGCTTAAAGATTGTTAAGTACAGTCCGGAAGTGCCTGGCTTTGAAAATCATCCATGCTGCCGTCAAATTGCTTCTACCGCCAATATCCAGAAGCATCCAGAAAATTATGAGGCATTTCTCCGGGCCATGATTAAGGCGTATCGCTTCTACAAGACGAATAAGGATGAATCCATAGAGATATTATCCAAGTATGTGAATATTGATAAGGATACACTGTATGAGGAGACCTATGGTAAATATGTGGAATCCAATCCAGATCCAAATCGTAATGCCGTTATTGACTTTTATAAGTACATGAAGGAAGTGGGTTATATTGAAAAGGACTTTGACATTGCAGAGCACATCAATATCCAGCTCTATCAGAAGGCCCTGGACAAGCTTCTTGAAGCTGAGCCGCAGGATAGCATTTACAAGCAGCTTAAGGCAGATTTTGAGAAAAATGATTTATAAATTCAATTTTACTAAGTCGGCCAAGACTCAACAGGTGGTGGATGTTACAGCTATTTTTCTGGGGCTTCTGGCCGTGTGGGAGGTATTGACGGTACAACTGGAGGTATTGGATGCCTTTTTGTTCCCATCTCCTCAGCAGGTACTGGAGCTGTTTATCGGTGACCTGCCCACCATATTCCGTGGCTTGGGCAGCTCCCTGGTATTATTGTCAGCGGCCTATGCCCTGGCACTGGCCACGGCCATTCCTTTAGGCTTATTTGTAGGCTGGCGGCGCAGGTTATTTAATGCTGTTCATCCCATTTCAAAGATTATGAGTGCAGTGCCACCAATTGTGTATATACCATACGCCATTGCCATTTTACCAACCTTTCAGTTGGCTTCTGTTTTGGTAATTTTTGTGGGGGCCTTTTGGCCAATATTCGTGAGTACGCTAAATGCTACGGTGCAGATCGATAAAGCCTTGATTGATTCGGCCCGAATGCTCCGCATCAAGGAACGGCGCCTGCTCTTTGAGATTATCCTGCCGGCTATTATGCCCCAGGTACTGACTGGGTGCAGTGTGGGATTGATTTTCTCCTTTATTCTGCTGGCATCGGCTGAGATGATTGGAGCTACCTCAGGTATCGGTTGGTATGTAAAGTATTATTCCGATTTTGGCGATTATGGCAAGGTTATTGTGGGTATTCTGTTTATTGGTCTGGTGGTTACTGCTGTAATGGCCGTTTTTGACCGGATACAGCGTCATCTGCTGCGGTGGCAGGCCAAGTACTCGGCGGATTAAGGGAGGGACAATTATGCTGGAAGTGAAACATGTCAGTAAGTCCTTCGCCAAGGACGGTCAGCCACAGCTGGTACTGTCGGACCTTAATCTGGAAGTAGGGGCTAGGGAATTTGTTTGCCTTTTAGGTCCATCGGGGTGTGGCAAAAGTACCCTTCTTAGGATTATGGCGGGTCTTGATAATGCTGAATCCGGTGGTGTATATCTGGATGACAAGCTGGTGAAGGAGCCTCAGCCTAAATGCGCCTTTGTATTTCAGGACTATGCCCTGTTTCCCTGGAAAACCGTATTGGAAAATGTGGTTTATGGTATGGATGTTCAAGGTATGTATGATAAGAAAACTCGGGTAGAGAAGGCTAAGGAATATTTGAAGCTCATGCATTTGGAAAAATATGAGAATTCATATATCCACGAATTGTCTGGTGGTATGCGCCAGCGGACAGCTATTGCCAGAAGCTTGGCCCTGGAGCCGGAGATATTATTCATGGATGAGCCCTTTGGGGCCTTGGACAACTTTACCCGCATGGAGCTGCAGGAGCTGCTGCTGGATATTTACAGCAAAAACAAGCTAAGTGTGGTATTTGTAACCCATGATATCAGCGAAGCAATTTATCTGGGGGACAGGGTGGTGGTAATGAATGCTCACCCGGGAACGGTTCATTCAATTTTAGATATTAATAAGGGCTTGGTGCGGGATCGTACCAGTGAGGATTTCCATCTGTATGAGGATAAAATCATGCAGGCCTTCCAGCTGGTGCGCAAGCAGGAAGTGGAATATTATATTTAAGCGTTGTCAGAGTAAATTGGGAAAGGCGGTGACAATATGGCGAAGGGCTTCATGGAACATTTTCGATGCGGTGGTGAACCGGAGCGGCATATTGCCATTGAATTGTGTCAGTGGGCTGGTGTGGAGGTCGGTGATGTATATTGCCACAGTGAAGCCATGGCTGCCATGGCCCATACTATTTGTCAGCTGGAAGGGGATGTGCTGTGCAAGCTGCCCTTTGCAACTATGGCTGAGGCTGAACAGCTGGGAGCTAAGTGGAATTTCATCTCAGATAAGGCACAACCAGTGCCTGGGGCCTTGCCCTATGAGAAGCTGATTGAGGTGAAAATACCGGCCTTTTCCTTTGACTATGGCCTTATGCAGGAGAATTTACAGGCCATACGCCTGCTGAGGCACAGGGGAGAACGGGTCAGCTATAATATTGAAGGCCCCTTTACCCTGCTGAGCTTATTGGTACCATCCAGGGAAATTTATAAAGGGATGCGGGCTCAACCAGAGCTTCTGAGAAGGCTGTGTGAGCAGCTCATAGACAATATTGCGCTGGAGGCTGCCTATGTGGCTGAGGCGGGGGCAGAGGTGATTTCCTATGCTGACCCGCTGATTGCCTGTAATATGGTTTCTCCGGCAGTTTATACAACGCTGTGTGGTGATATAATTCGTGAAGCCCTGCAGCGGATTACGGTGGCTGTACCCGATGTGACAGTTCATGTATGTAGTGCCACCTCAGCCGCCTTTCAACGGGCTGGCTTTTGTCAATGTCGTCCTTTCGTTGTGCCTAAGGGGATGTGTTATGGTGAGGCCCTGTGCTTTGCCCGTCATCATGCGGGGGTCCAGCTGGTGGGCCATGGCTGCCTGCAGCATTCCTGCTGCCAGATGGCCAAACCGGTGGTGTATGAATTGAAGCTATGCTAAGGATGAAGGATATAGAAGGGAGTGTGTGAACAATGTTGGGAGATTGCGCTAATTGCAATGCTAATCATATGTGCTTTATGAAAGGGAAAAGCTGTGTTCCGGTGGAGCAGAGCGAGGTATTGGCCCTATACGATAAAGAGGAAAGAAAAATAATGAAGGCGGCCGCCTATGTGGAGGGCACCTTTTATATGAAATATACCCGTTTGCAGGAAACTGCTGAATTTGCCAAAAAAATGGGCTATAAGACCATTGGCATCGGGTTTTGCATGGGTATTCGGGATGAAGCCAGGCTCTTTGCCAAGTTCTTTGCTGATCAGGGCTTTGAAGTGGTTTCCGTTTGCTGCAAGAATTGCAGTATATCCAAGGATGTGCTGAAGCTAAAGAAGGTAAATCCCAATAACGCCATTGAACCAATGTGTAATCCAAAGGCTCAGGCCAAGTACCTTAATGAGCATGGGGTGGAGCTTTTCGTGTCTGCTGGTCTATGTGTGGGACATGATGCGCTCTTTTCCAAGGCCTGTGAAGGTCCGGTTACTACCTTGGTGGTTAAGGATCGGGTGCTGGGGAACAATCCGATGGCGGTGGTATATTCCGGTTATTGGAAGAAAAAGCTGGGCCTGGCGGAGCAGGATTTGTAAAATGAGACTTACTCAGCTGGAGCTTTAAACTCTAACTGAGTGTAGTCGAATAAATCCTGGTATTTGTGGGTTCAGGCTAAAAGTCATATTACACATATTGTAGTGAAAAAGGCTGGAGCCGATGGTGCGTATCATCGGTCTCCAGCCTTCCGTGTCTTAGCGATATATAGAATGTCAAAGGTAGTATTATGTTATCCTTCTTTTGGAAAAAATTATTGATAATATATTATCCAAAACTTGCTAAAATGGCATATAATAGATAAAATATTAGTATGATAAATTTAGAACAACGCACATATAATGAAATAAATAAAGATTTGGCAAAAAGGGTGGCAAAGCTGCGGAGGCGGCGGAAGCTATCCCAGCAGGCCCTGGCACAGAAATCTGGAGTGAGCTTTGGGTCGGTAAAGCGGTTTGAACAGACCGGGGATATTTCTTTGCAGTCATTGACTAAAATAGCTATTGCTCTTGAAGTGGAGGGAGAGCTGGAGTACCTTTTTAGTCAGGTCCCTTATGAGTCCTTGGAGGAGCTTTTGAATGAACAGGGTAGATAAGTTAACAGTGTTTTATCATGGTCAACCAGTGGGGGATATGGTGCTGGCTGATAATCGATTAGCGGCCTTTGAATATAACAAAAACTGGCTTTTGGATGGCTTTTCTATCAGCCCCTTTTCCTTGCCATTGGAGAAGAAAGTATTTATGCCAAAGTATGATCCTTTTGAGGGGCTTTTCGGAGTGTTTGCCGATAGCTTACCTGATGGCTGGGGGCGACTGTTAGTAGACAGACTGTTGCGGAAAAAGGGGATGGATCCGGCCAGAGTCGGTGTTCTTACACGCTTGGCTATAGTTGGGGAAGCTGGTATGGGGGCTCTTTCCTATACGCCCACGGTTTTGTTGGAAAATGTAGAGAAAAATTTAAGCTACGATGAAATCTCCACTGAGTGCAAAAAACTTCTGCAGGAAGAAATGACAGATGAGCTGGATTTCCTTTTTGCAAAAGGTGGTTCCTCCGGTGGTGCCCGACCTAAGATAATGACCACCATAGATGGTGAACCATGGCTGATAAAATTCCCATCCACTTATGACCGGAAAAATATCGGTGAGCTGGAATACAAATATGCATTGTGTGCAAAAAAATGCGGCATTCAAATGGCAGCTACAAAATTGTTTCCGTCAAGTAAATGCAGTGGTTATTTTGGTACCAAACGATTTGATTTTATAGAGGGTGAAGGCGGAATGGTGCGTGTTCACATGGTATCAGCATCAGGCCTCTTGGAAACATCTCATCGAATACCAAATCTTGACTATGATCTTTTGATGAAGCTGACCCTGAAGCTGACCCGGGATATGGAAGAGTGCAAGAAATTGTTCCGCTTAATGTGTTTTAATGTCTTTGCCCATAATCGTGATGACCATTCCAAGAATTTCACGTATATTTATGTGGAACCGGAAAAAAGATGGGCGTTGTCACCAGCCTATGATTTAACCTACAGCAACTCCATAGGTGGGGAACATGCCACCACCGTCCATGGGGAAGGACGGGACCCAGGGATGGCGGATATTTTGGAGGTAGCCAAGACTATTGGTTTAAACGGGCAATGGGCCCGGGCTGAGGCCAAATTGATAAAAGAAACAGTTTTTAGTGAATTAAAAGAATATTTGTAATTAAGGTTGTATTGTGAGCAGATGAAATTGTACAATCAAGGAAAGTAGAGAGATGGAGGAACCTTAAATGAAATTTTGTATATTTGGTGCCGGGGGAACCGGTGGTACCTTGGCGGCCTATTTGGCTATGGCGGGCAATGATGTGACACTTATCGCCCGGGGCCAGCATTTAAAGGCAATACAGGAAAGAGGACTGGTGCTGCATACCAATCATCGTGGTACCATTACGGTGGACAATATAAAGGCGGTTACGGCAGATGAATATAGGGATACGCCGGAGGTGCTCTTTGTTTGCGTGAAATACTACAATATTGAGGATGCTATTGCATTTGCCCGTGAAAAGGCGGGGCAGGATACCCTGATAGTACCTATCCTGAATGTTTTTGGTACCGGCGGGGTTATGCAGGAGCAGCTGTCACAGCACACCTGTCTTGATGGCTGTATTTATGTTATGAGCGAAATAGAGGCTCCTGGAGTAATATACCAGTCCAATAAAATTTTGCGGGTAATTTTTGGCTATCGGCTCAAGCAGGAGGAAAAGCTGGCAGACAAGGCCCGGCAGCTGGAGCAGGTTTTGGGTGATGCAGAGATTAAGGGCCATTTCAGCAATAACATTATCCGTGATGCCCTGCAGAAATTTGCCTTTGTCTCCCCGGCTGGGGCGGCAGGAGCCTATTTTGACGCCACCTGTGAAAATTTCCAGCACTCGGGGGAGGAACGGGATACCTTCACGGGCCTTATAAAGGAAGTAGTGGCCTTGGGCAAGGCCATGGGGGTGGAATTTGGGCAGGATCTGGTGGAAGTGGGTCTGAAAATGATGGATAATTTAAAGCCGGACTCCACCATGTCCATGCAACGGGATATTCAGCGGGGCCGTCAGTCAGAATTCAGCGGTCTGGTAACCAGAGTGGTGAAGCTAGGCAAGGAATATGGTGTTTCTGTGCCTTTGTATGAAAAAATTGCTGCTTGGGGAGCAGCTAAGGGAATAAAATAAGGACAATAAAGCATATTTCTCCTGCTGATTTGCAAAAAACTCTAAAATGTTGTTTTTACAACATAATTTTCAGCGTGATTTTTGTATAATCATTTAATGAAGCTAAGATGTGTGTGAACAATAGGAGGCAATAAATATGCTTAGACAGATTATTCATATTGATGAGGAAAAATGTAACGGCTGTGGCCTGTGTGCCCAGGCCTGCCATGAGGGAGCCATAGATATTGTTGATGGTAAAGCCAAGCTGATGCGAGAGCATTTTTGTGATGGCCTGGGGGACTGTCTGCCGGGCTGTCCTACCGGGGCCATTACCTTTGAGAAGCGGGAAGCACCGGCCTATGATGAGGCAGCGGTAAAGGCAGCCCAAGGTGCCAAGAGAGAAGCTGAAAATACAAAGGCAGTTTCTTCGCCTAAGATGCCACCAATGGGCATGGGCTGCCCAGGCTCAAGAGCCATGGAGCTAAAAAAGTCAGAGGTGATAGAGCCACAGATGGATAACCAGCCAATGACCTCTGCCCGTCCAGTGTCCCAGCTTAATCAGTGGCCATGCCAGATAAAGCTGCTCCCCACCCAGGCACCATTTTATGATGGGGCCAAGCTGTTGATTGCAGCGGATTGTACTGCCTACGCCTATGCCAATGTCCATGAGGATTTCATGAAGGGCAAAATAACCCTGATTGGTTGCCCAAAGCTGGATGAGGGAGATTACAGCGAGAAGCTGACGGAAATCATCAGCAATAATGATATAAAGAGCGTAACCATTCTCCGCATGGAGGTACCATGCTGCGGCGGCCTCCAAAGAGCCGCAGAAACGGCCCTGAAAAACAGCGGCAAATTCCTCCCGTGGCAGGTGGTAACCATCTCCCGTGATGGCAGGATTTTGGAATAAATATTGATGTAAAGATGCCCTTGGTACACTCAGTTGTGTACTAAGGGCATTTTTGGTACATAAAATATGAGGGAATGAAAATATGAAATGTGAGGGAATGAAATTGTGAAATATAAGGGAATGAAGTTATGAAATATAAGGGAATGAAATTATGAAATATGAGGGAATGAAATTGTAAAATATGAGGGAATGAGACATAACATATTTCTTTTAGGTTGTCCGCTTTTGTGATAAAATTAGGTTGAGATTGGGAGGATACGTGTAAAAGAAGCC
>NZ_CAMYWM010000031.1 GCF_947302755.1 uncultured Anaerovibrio sp. | reverse complement strand
CTCGGCCGATGCCAATGACGAAAAGACCCAGGATGCTGCCGGTTCAGACGGCAAGGGCGGCATCAAGGATGTCAAGGACAAGGTGGAGGGCACCAATGAGGGCGGCGGCAATGAGAAGAAAACCTCGGCCTTTGGGCTTGGAGCCAGCGTAGGCATTTTGTCCAACAAGAACGATGCTAATGTGACCATTGGGAAGAATGCTGTGATTACGGCCACGAAGCCGGAGCTGGGGGATACGCCGGACGGTGCGGTAAATCTCTCTGCCAAAACCCTGATGACGGCCTCTGGGGAAAAAGAGGACAGCCTTAAGCTGACGGTGAAGAATGCCCAGGCCAATTCCGCCAAGGTGGAAATTGGTGCTGCCGTATTGGTCAGCAATGTGAAGAACAATGCCAATATTGTGCTTGACAGCGACGGGGATGAGTCTGCCCAAATTAAGGGCAGTGCCGTATCACTGGACGCTGCCGCCGGTATGGGCAAATACCAGAAGGATAACAAGGATACGGACAGTGTCATTTCCTACGAAGTCAGCAGCGAAGGCCAGGCCGATAAGGAGACCCCGGCCACCGTTGTGCTGGATGGCTCCGTAGGCATCAACACATTGAAGAATAATGCCATTGTCCTTTTAGGTCAGCAGACCAAGATAGATGGCAGTGCGGTAAGCCTGTCCGCTGACGCTGAAGCTAATGCCCAGGGAAGCTATGGTGCCACTGACGGCAACGACAAGGTTGGTATCGGTGCTACCGTGGGTCTCCAGAACATCAGCGGAAATAGCCTGATAATGGCGGGCAAGGGCGCAGCACTTAACGGTAACGAATCGGTAAGTGCAACGGCCAACAACTCCCTGGACACCAAAAACGAGGTGAAAAATGCCGGCAAGGGAGAATCCATCGGTGTTTCCGGCATGGTGGCCCTCTCTTACGGGGACAGCAACAGCATCGTCTCCCTGGATGATGAGATTAGCACCACGGCACCTGCTGTAATGCTTACTGCCACCAATAGTACCAATGTGGATAATTCGGCCCGCAGCGAATCCACGGGTGTCACCGGATCCAAGGCCTTTGGCATTGGTGTGGGAATTGTAAATTATGATGTAAACAGTCTTGCCATGATCAGCGATAATGGCAGTGGTATTAGTGCGCCCTCCGGCAGTACTACGGACGCGGAAAAGGCCGCCCAAAAGGTTTATCAGGATGCCGCACTGGCCAGAACCGTTGCCGGTGATACTTTTGCCGGAAAGCTGGGTACAGCCACCACCGGCAATGCCAAGGGCAGCATTACCACGGGCAGCTACACCGCTGCCGCCATCACCACCGGTATGCTCAAGAACGATGCCAAGGCCAAGGCCTCAACCAGTGGCTCAGAGGACACCAGCGGAAATGATAATAAGGATTCCGAAAAGTGGACAAAGTGGTCCAAGAAGGGCGATGAAGGAGCTAAAGAGGCCAAGAACAACACTGATGCCTTGGAAAATGACACTGTAACGGCCCAGAATGAAAGCGCGGCCCCAACTGTAACCGAAAATACCGGGGAAGGGCAAGACCCTAAGGTAACGAATCAGAAGAACAATGCAACAGGCGCAGGTAAGGAAGCCGCCTCGGCGGCCAACCCGGAGCCGGATAATGATAAGAAGGATGAGGGAGCAGCTCCTTCTGCCGGTTCCTCAGAAAGTGCCGGGGCTTCTATTGGCATGGAGGGCAGCGTGGCCCTGACCTTCCTGGGCGGTCGGACGGATGCTGTGCTGAACAATGTGACGGTGCAGAACGGGAATGACGCCGTGGGCTCCGTTGCCCTTTCTGCCACAGATTTCCTGGGCTCCATCACCTTAGGCGGCACCGATATCAAGCATTCTTTGAAAGAGGGAAGCTCCAGCACCAAGGTGGCTATTGGCGGTACCTTCGCCATGAACAGCTCCAACCGTGATGTGGACTCTATTTTGCGCAATTCTAATCTGCAGACGGTGGAGTCTGTCTCCAATACGGCCAGCAAAACTGGTATAGAAGTGGCGGCCGGCATGGGTGTCAGTGTATCCAAGGGCGATGGCACCAATGTGGCCGGAGCAGGTGTGGCGTATTATAACAAGGTCAACCAGGATATCCATGCCCTGTTGGTCAACAATACGGTCACCAGCTCCGAGAACGGCGGCCAGATTGATAACAAAGCTACCAGTACGGATTTTCAGATTGCCGGGGCATTAGCAGCTAATCTGGAAAACAATTTGTCCAGCGGTATCATTGGTGGCATCTACCAGAACAAATTCCAGGCCGTGAACGTGGAAGCCCAGAAGGGCACCACCCAGATTAGCGGTGCAGTGGCAGGCGGCAAGAGCGGCTATGGCTTCAATGGGGCCTTTGCCTATGGCAGCGTAAAGAACACCACCAGTGCCTATATTTCCGGGGCAAATGTACAGGGTGATACGAATAGCGCGGTAAATGTCAAGGCCGGAGAAATCCCTGTACAAAAGAGTGAAGAAGAACGCAATAGTGAAAAGCAGCAAATTGAGGCCAACAACAAGCTGGATAATCAGACTAAATCCGTACTGAAGGATGCCGTGGATGCGGACAAGAATAACAAGAAAACCCTTGAGGATGTGGGAGTAGACACCACGGGTAAGGTTTATCTTGAGAATGGTGACGAGCAATCCGCCTTGAATGGTGCTGCAAAAACTACCGATGAAGGCAAGATTGCCGATGACGCTGCAAAAGACGAGAGCGATGCCAAGGATGAATTGGGCAAAAATCACAGTCTGACCATCACTGCCGCCATGGCCGGCGGCCTGGAAAGCGATGCCGGCTTTGGTGCAGGCATTGCCTACAATTATGTGAAGAACGATATTGGTGCCAATATTACCAACTCCACCCTCACGGCTGAGACGGTGAATGGGGAGGCGGCCACTGACGCCACCATCGTTTCTGTAGGGGCCGGTGTGGCCATTGGGGGCAAGACCTTCAACGGGGCCGGTTCCGGCAGCTGGAACGACCTGAAAAATGATACCAAGGTTACCTTTGCAAACAATAACATCACAGGCAAGAATATCAGCGAACAGGCCCAGAATACCTCATCCATCATCAATATTGCCGGTGAGGTGGCCGGAGGCAAGGGAATGGCTGTTGGGCTGTCCCTGGCCTATAACTCCCTGAATAATACCACCGGCACCTATCTGAAGGACAATATTATTCATCTTAATGGGGGCGAAAATTCTGTTAAATTGGCTTCCACCAACCAGAGCAAGGCTTTGGCTGTGGCTGGTGCCGTAAATGTAAATATCAAGCAATCCGTTGTAGGTGCAACGGGAACCGTGGCCATCAATCGGGGCGTGAACAATACGGAGAGCGTCCTTGGGGGCAGAACTACAGGGGAAAAGACTGAACTGAAAAACGTGAAGGAGCTGTCCGTTACCGCTGAGGAGCTGTCCAAAAAGACTACTGTGGCCGGCGGCGTTTCAGTGGGCGGCAAAAAGGTAGGCTTCGGCGGTGCTGTGGCCTATACCTCGGTTGGTACCGATGAGAAAAAGGAGAGCCTGCTGGCTGAAATTAACCATGTGAATATCACCACCACGAATAATGGCAAGGTGGAAGTATCCGTCAAGGACAGCAAGCAGAATAATAATGAACTGGAGAAATCCCGGGTTATCACAGTGGGCTCCGGCCTTGGTGTGCAATGGGGTAAAAATTGGTTCACCCTTCAGGGGGCAGCCGCTGTCTCGGATATCTACAAAACCAGCAGGGCGGCTCTGAATAACAGCAATATCAATCAAGGAGTGAGCGATAATCCTACCATCGATGTTACGGCAGATACCAGAAGTAAGATCAACACTGTAGGGGCCGTAGCCAATATTGATATAAGTACAGCAGTGAAGGGAACGGCCGGTGTGGCCATTAACCGCACAAAGCAAAATACCACTGCGGAGATGGCCAGCGATAACACAGACACTACGGTCAATGCCGGTCTTACCCAGGTACGGGCCACCGGCGACGCCGATATTCATTCCGTAGGTGTAGGGGGAACAGTAGGCGTAGGCGGCTATGTGGCCTTCGCCGGCTCCGGCAGCTACAACTATATCAATAACGATGTTAACGCCATTATAAAGAAACAGAACCTCACCTCCAACAGCAGCGTGGGCGTAGTGGCTCAGAGCGACGACCGCCTCTACAACTTTGCCGGGGGCTTTGCCATTGGGGCCAATACCAAGGTCGGACTTGGAGCATCTGTTTCCATAAACAAAATAGAAGGCAGCACCAATGCACTGGTACAGGGCGGCTCGTTGAAGGCCGCTGATACCGGGTCTATTAAGGTCACCCGTCCGCAGGATAACAAGCTGTTTGATACCGAATCGATAGATCTTAAAACAGATAGTAATACTAAATTGAGCGGCAGCCGTGCCGAGGAGGGTAAAACCGGTATTGTGGTGGACAGCTCGGCCACCCATACCATCATTTCCCAGCAGTCCTCCGGCGGCGTGGCTATTTCCAGCAATGTGGGAGTTGATCTTGCCGGTACAGTTAACATCAACACCGTTACCGGGGATACTACGGCCAAAATTAAGGACGCTGTTATCAATACGGCCAACAGCTATTCCGATGTAAATGTCAATGCGGTGAATTATACGAACTTTGGCTCCTTCACCGGTACGGCTACCATAGGCGGCGGGGCATTATTAGGGGCCTCTGTGGGCGTATCCGCCAACTGGGAAAACTTTGACCGTAAGACGGAAGCAGAGCTTTCCTCTGCCTCTGATAAGAAGAATATATACGCTAAAAACCTGACCGTGGATGCCACGGCCAAGCATGGCTCCAATGCCCTTGCCTTTGGCGTGGCTGCCTCCGGTGGTAAGGTGGGTATCGCTTCCGGCGACAGCATCATGCGCCATAAGAACACCAGCACCACCAGTGCTCTGCTGTCCAATGTGAATACGATTTTTGACGGCAAGGCGGATATCAAGGCCGAGCATTTTGGCAGCAGCTACACCCAAAATATTTCGGCCAGTGCAGCTGCCGGCATGGTATCTGTTACAGCAGGGGCCGGTGTGTCGGTTATGGACGATACCTCCACCGTCAAGGCTGAGGTGGATAGGAGCGATCTCAAGGCCAAGAGCAGCACAGAGGGGAAGAATACCTCTGTCCAGGCACTGAATGAGAATAAATGGCGGAATCTCCTGGTTGCGGCCGGTGCATCTATTGGTCTTGGTGCAGGCCTGACTGCCAACGTGGGCATCAATAATACTACCGGTGCGACTTCGGCTCTGGTAGCCAACAGTAATTTGGCCGCCTATGACGTGCTGGTGAACGCCACTGACAAGCTGACGGCCAAGTCTACTGGAGGTATGGGCTCGGGCGGCCTTGTGGGTGTCGGTGTGGCCGTTACCCTGAACAACATCAGCAGCAGTGTCAGCACCCAGGTGACAGGCGGCTCCATAAAAGCGGCCCATGATATCGACGTGAAGGCGGACGAAGACCGCAGCTTTGACAGTCAGGTGACCGGCGTCACCGTAGGCGGCGTCGCAGCAGGCGTCAATGTAACCGTTACCTCTATCAACAAGAGCATTACTGACGCTCAGCTTAGTAATGCCCAGGATGAAAAGGGCCAGTCCATGAATGTAAACAGCACCACCCAGAGCAAAATCCAAAATGCCCTGTATGGTGAAGATGTAAAGGATGAACATGGTAATGATGTCCATGTGCTGGGTGTGAATGACATCAAAGGAGCTCTGGGCATCAATGGAGCAAAGTTCTACGGCTTGAAGGGGGACGAACGGAATAATCTTGCCGATGCACGGAATACCACTGTAAGCCTTTCCGTGCCTGTGGAAAAAATTGACAAGCAGGGCATCCATACCTTAATCAACGGCAACGCCTCCCTGACCGCTGCCGAAAACCTCAATGTGACGGCAACGGAGAAGAGCGATATCTCTGCCAAGGGTGTGAATGTCACGGCAGGCGGCGGAGCCTCTGTGAATGTAACGGATGCCATTATCCACACGAATTACGATACCGATGTGACCATGGACAATGCCACTCTGGTTGGTAATAACGTTAATGTCAAAGCTCTGCAGACCCAGTCTGGAGATGGCTCCAAGGTGGAAGTAACGGCCGTTACCGTAGGTGCTCTCGGCGGCGTAGGCGTGGGCTACGCCGGTATCGTCAACAAGGGCGCAATGGATATCAACATCGCCAACAGCACCATCAAGGGAGCTGAGAATGTAACCATCAGCGCAACGGATGAAAGCAAGCATAAATCCGAAATCACCAATGTAGGTGTGTCGGCCCTGAATGTTACTACCACCTTTGCCAGTGTAGAAAATAAAAATAATGTGGGCGTTACCCTGGCGGGTGCCAATAATATTTCTGCGGCTCAGGCTATCGACATTGATGCCAAGCGGGCCAATGCCCTGGAAGCCCATACCCAGGGTGTAGGCGTCGGCGGTGTTGCTGTGGCAGTGAACCACGCCACCATCGAGGATGGAGGAAAGGATAATAACCTGTCCACGGGGAATGCTGTGGCCAAAATTAAGGATACGAGCAGTAAATTTACTGCCGGTATCCTCCATTTGGGTGCAACAAATGATACCACGGCCAAGCTCAGTGCAGGCAATACCACTGTCTCCCTCCTCGGCGTAAGCCGGATGCGGGGCAAGGGTGTCATGAATATGGGGGCCGAGGTAGATGTGGCCGGCGGCACCTTCGATGCAGCAGTAGTGGATTTTTCCGCTCAGCTGGGCAATGCCGGCGGCCGTACTCTGGAAGGCAATGTAAAGGGGCATAATGTCTCCGGCATTGCTGTAGCTCCGGATGCAGTGGTTTTAAATACAGATGTAACCTCCAAGGTTAACGTGCGAAATAGCAGCTTTAACGAGAATGCTACCCTCCTTTTGGGTAATGAGTCCTATGTGGATCGGAAGGCATATATCTATGGTGTTACGGCAGGTGCGGTGGCTGTGGGCAATACCAGTGCCGACATCAGCGGTAAGGAGACCTTGGAAACCAGCCTTACGGGTAAAACCGGGACCACGAAGCTGAAGAATCTGTTTGTGCTGACCAATGGCCAGAATATTGGCAAGGCCTTTGCCGACGCCGGTGGCGGCGGTCTGGTGGGCTATGTGGGTGCCCATGTGGACAATAAATCCACTAACGAGGTCAGCAGCACCCTGGGTGGCAAATGGGATGTTGCCGGGGATCTTTGGCTCCTGGCCAACCAGAAGGATGAAACCCGTCTCACGGCTTCCGAGGGTCATGGCGGTATTGCCGGCGTAGGTGGTACCAGCGTGGATAATACGATTAATACCACCACGGATGCCAAGGTGGAAAAGAATGCGGACATAACCGCTGACCGTGTTCATATTGGCACCACTAATTCCGTTATCACCGGTGCCTATGACGATACAAACGAGAAGGGCAACAAGGATGAACAGTCCTTTACCCTGAAGGACCATTTCGGCGGTGTCATCTCCGGCAACCGTCTGCGGAGCCTGCTGAACCTGGACGAAAAGGGTACGATTACTATTGGTGAAAATGCCAAAATCACTACCAACAGGTTGCAGGAATACATTGCAAATTCCCAGCACAACCTGACCAATATGGTGGAGGCCAAGGGCGGCGGAGCAATCGCCGTTACGGATGCGGTCAGTGAGTTCAATATTGATATCAAGAATAAAGTAAACGTGGAGACTGGAGCGGCTCTTAGCAACGAAAAGGCCGCCTCCACCGAGGATATTATTCTGTCCGCCTATGATGACCAAACTATTAAATCCCAGGTGGATGGCACGGTTTATGCCGGTGTGGTCAGCCCAATTGTGACCAAAAATAACATTAATATGGACCGTCAAAACAATGTGACGGTAAACGGCAATATTGACAGCGGCGCCAGGGTTAATCTATTCGCCGGAGCCAATAAGGACGGCTCACTGGCCAGTCTGAAGGCAGATCTCAAATCCGGTGCCTACAACTATTCCGTGATTTCCATTACCACCCCAAGGGTGAACTATAAGATCAAAGAGGACAAGGGCACAGTAGACGTGGGCGGCATCGTGCGGTCCAACGGAGATATTAACGTTATCGGCAGCAGCGGCAAGGAAAATATCACCAAGGACCAGAGCCTTTGGAACTGGGCCTTGGGCGGCTCCAGCACCAATAAAACCTTCCTCACCTCTGATGCTGTGGTGGCGGAGGAGTCCATGCCGAAAACCAGTACGGTCAATGTTACCGGCTCCCTTATTGCCGGTACTGCTGACCCAATTGAATTGACCATTAATGGCAGTGTGGCTGGCGGACTGGAGATAGAAGCTCCTGATAACAGGGCCAATAATCGGGTGAAAAACGGTGTTACCCAGGGCAGCTTTGACTATGCCAATACGCTAGGAAATCGGCTGGGGGAACTGAACAGACTGATTGCCTCCTATGGCGAAAATAAAGATACAAACAATGCCACGGTTATGGCCGCCTATATTACGGAACGCACTCGTATCCAAAACGAAATGGTACGTCTGGGACTTACGGAGAAGGATGAAGATGGAAAGACGGTGTATGTCAATTCCGGTCGTCCTGTCTATTATGTGGAAATACCGGATATTGCCACCGGCGGCGGCAATATCAATGTGCAGACCAATGACTTAAAGGGTACAGGAACCCTTGAGGCCAATTCTGCCCCTGGGGTTACCATTACCAACAACTCTGATGCTTATTTGAAGATTAATAACATTCTGATGGGCGAGAAGGGTGGTAAGATTATCTATAATAAAGATCATGTCATTCCACCGGGAGCAACTCAGGGAAATGCAGAAATCAACAAAGTCAATGTCAGCTCTGCTGGGGCGTCCTTCAGCAAGATTTATGGCGTAGTGAATGGCGAAGCGGCAAATCTATCAATTAATAATGCCAAACAATTTGCCAGCGATAGTGAGAAAAACAGCACTCTTACGCTGACCGAAGCACTGAATAATGAGATTAATGCCAGCAATCTCTCAGAGGCTGAGAAGGAGCAGTACAGAAAAGATATTAGAGACGGAAAACTCAAATATACTGCCATCACCGATGTGGAGGTGAACGGTAAGGTAAGCAATTTCTATGGTAAAGTGACCATCAACAACGAAAGCGGGGATATCCGCATCAACGGTGGTACCCAGGACCGTCCTACCGGCGTATTTGGTAATACGGTAACCCTGACGGCTAAAAAAGGCACCATTGCCCAGGACTACAAAGAGGGTATCGTCAATATCAACGGTGACCCGGAGAAGTATTTGGCGGATGATGCAACGAGGTTGAAAAACGATGCTAATAACGGGTGGCAAGGATATTATACCGAGTATCAGCCATTGCCAACTGCAATGCCTAATTGGAAAATCATGGTACCTGATGAAAACCATAAAGGTCAAATGTATTCCACAATGACTCGAACTGCCCAGGGAACTAACTCCTCCACAGCAGTTACGGGGTATATCGCCGGGCGGGATGTCTATGTATCTGCCGCCAATATTAATGTGAACGGTCTCATTCAAAGTGGCTACAAAAACTATTACGCTACGGTGACACAGGCTGAGCTGGATGCAGCGAAGCAGAATAACACCAGTCGTGCGGCTGTCATTCAGAACCGTACCATGTACAAGGTTAATGAGGGCGGTCCCAAGTGGAACGACACGGATAAAGTCTTTGACTATGTAGCCCAGGTTTATTGGGATCCTACCACGGAAAAGCTTATTGTGGAGGACATTGATACCGCAGGAGGCAAGATTTATCTGACGGGCAGAATTTCCAGCACCGGTGACGGCCGAATTATGGCGGCAGATGGTGCAGCGGATATTACCGTGGAGAATCAAACTGCGGTGGATATGAATGTGGGCAAGGTCCTCAATAATCAGCGGGAAGGTATCATCACCATCGCCGATACGGCCAAGGACACCTGGACCGAGTATAAGAGGGGGCAGACCCGCAGCATTAGTGGCTATGCCAATTATTTGAAGAACCTCGCAAGTGGCGGCGACCTTTATGCCAATGCTGCCAAGAGCACCAATAATCTTTCTGTAAATAATTCCTTGCTCTATACTCCGAAAGAAAATCAAACCTATAATTGGACGAAGGGCGATTCGGAAGGAAGAACGGTCATTAAGCAGCACTATGTGCGCTACGGCTTGTGGGGTGCGGTTAAGACCCAGGATTCCACTACGATTCGCAGTGATACGACAAATATAACGGAAATCAGCCCGGTACAGTTAAGGACTGTAGGTCTGCCTGAAGGGGCCGTCATCGTGGAAAACGCAAATGGCAATAACGTCCCGACTACAGGAAAAATCCGTGTTGACGCAAATTCATATTTGATTGATAGTACTGTTTCTGACTGGACGAGCTGGGTTGAAAAGACAGGGTTCCTGGGCTGGTTCAAGAATTGCTATACCCGTTGGAGTGAAGGAACAACTACGGCCAAGATTTACAACTTTTCCATAAACGCTTCCAACAACATAAAAATTGGATTGCTTGGTTCTGAGGTGGGCAAAATTGACATCAAGAGCACCAACGCCAATGGCGGCAGCATCAACCTGACGGGCAATGTGGCCAACTTCCACAATCAGGCTGCCTTGAACATCGACTCCAAGGCCGGTGGTATTTCCCAGCTGGACAACACCACCCTGAAGAGTGAAATCGTGACCCTTAAGGCCAAGAATGATATTAAAAATATCCATCTTGCCTCTGTCGGCACGGCTGAGAAGGATGGCAACGGCAATGTTACCAAGGTGGATGACAATATCAAGCTTACTGCTATTTCTACCGGCAAGGGAAATATTGACATTACCGCCGTAGGCGGCATATTGGAGAACCGCTCTTTGCCGGGCAACGTGGAAATCGTGGCCCTCAAGAGCCAGGATGGAAGTAGGGCCTTCGACAACACGGCATCCTTGGGCAATGTAAGTCTGAATGCAGCGGGGAATATTACCCAGTCGGGTACCGGTACCACCGTAGAGGGCCGGAGCATCAATCTGACCAGCAAGGAGGGTGGTATTGGTACGTCAAATCAGGCCATCCAGCTTGCTGCTTCGGATCTGATTTACGCTACCGATCGCTATGGTGCCCAAGTCAACGCCGATGCCCATGGCAGCATCTATCTCACTGAGGCTGCTGAGGGCGGCGATATGCGTGTGGGCAAGATTGAGTCCATGACAGGGGATGTGAAGCTGACCGTGGCAAATGGCGGCTTCATAGACGGACTTCCAAAGGATGATAAAGCTCATTCCACCAACAATGTGGATGAGATGGTGCATCGTTGGATTGATGCCGGCCTGATTGACGGTGAAAAGGATGGAAATGGAAATTATATTTACAAGGGGGCATATATAGAAGGACTGGAGAAGAGCCGGGACGATTACCAGGCCAATGTAACAGCCGCTTATGACGTCAATAATGGGGGCAAGACCAAGGCCCAATGGCTGGAGGAATACAATAAGCAGAAGCCGGCAGTGGAGGAAATCTTTGCTTCCGCTGAGTATCGCACCTATCTTGCCAACAAGGCGAAATATGATGCGCTTTCCCCGGAGGAATGCCGGGAATTGGCTGACAGTGGTAACGCTGCCTTCATGGCTTATGCCAAGAGTGCGGAGAAGTATGCCCAGTACAGCAAGTATGGCTCGGCAGCTGACTATCTGAAGGACAGTGCTGCTTATAAATATTCCCAGCATGACAATGCAGCTGCTTATCTGGCCAATGACGCCACCTATAAAGAGCTGAAGAGCAAGGCCGACAATCCGACCTTTGAGTGGACCAAGGACATGATGCTGTATGCTGTCAGCGAAAAGCTGGTTAATTCGCAGGGGGGCGGCAGCCCTCAGACGAAGCAGGCAGCCAATGTACTGGGGCATAATATTACCTTATCCGCCACCAAGGGGATGGTTGGCAGCTTCTCCGACCAGACCAGGGAGATTACCATGGCAGAGTTATCCGGTAATGATGGCATCAACAAGATGAAGCAGCTCATGAATGTAAACGCTTCTGATGTTAAAGCCAAGCGGGATGCCAATGACAATCTGCTGGCCTTCGAGATTAGGGACAATATGCCCTTGGGCATCAATGCCAGCGGTACGCTGAATGTAAGTGCCGGTGGCAATGTGTCTGTGGCTGGCCGCCAGGATGCAGCAGGGGAGAACTCTGTCATCAATGTGGGCCTTGTGGATGCCACACAGAACAATGCTGCAGGTGATGTGCGTCTCGTTTCCGACAAAGGCATTTACAATGCCCTCACCAGCAATGATATCAATATCAAGGGTAAGAATCTTATTCTTGCCGGTGGTGAAGAGAGCATCGGTGAACTGAATAAGCCGCTGAATGTTCAGCTTGTTGACGGGGATTTGATCGAGGCCAAAGCCGATGAAAGCATTTTCATTAAGAACATGAATGTTGCTGACGTTCTGCGTGTGGGAGCCATGTATGCAGGCGACACGATTTCCCTGAATAGCACTAAGGGCTTCAAGATGAGCGATGCCAACAGCGATATTGCCTTGTCCTACATCAATGCCGGTAAGAAGCTGGAATTCAATACCGACCATAATACTGGCATAGTGGGCGAGGCTGATAATCTTATCCGTATTTTGAATGACCGGGCACCGGTGAATATCAACGCCAAGGAAGCCTTCCTTCGTGGTATGGGCAGTGTGACTTTGGGCATTCAGGACGGCACCATGGTATTGGGCAATATCACGACAGTGGGCCAGTTTACTGCTGTCAGCGATGGTTCCCTGACCGTGGGCCGTGAAGAGGAGAAGAACAGTGTTGAAACAGTTACCAAGGAGACAGTGGCTGGATCCATTGAGGCCGGTGGAGATGTGACTCTTACGGCAGCGCATAATTTGGTATTGGATGGTACTGTAAAGGAAGGAGATCTTACAGGGAACAATAACAAGGTGCTGACGCTGACGGCTGCTGATGGGATCATCACCCAGACCAGCAAGGGGGCCATCACCGCCAATGAGGTCAAGACCTTCAATAGCAACTCCCTGCTGTTGGATAATATTGCAAACGCATTTAACAGCATTACAGTGGATGGCATATCTACCACGGCCGCTGAAAAGCCGGCCATTGACGGATTAGTCCGCATCATGGACAATGCTGATGCGTTAACGGTTGCTGTGAACCGGAAGGTGGCCGGGGATATCTCTGTCAACAATCTCCGGAATGGCGGCAGTCTGGTTAATGCAGGCAACCTTACGGCTGCGGGCAGTATTTCCCTGGGGGCAAAGGGTACCCTGTCCCAGGCGGCCAATACCAGCTTTAGTGCCGGCAAGGATGTGACTCTGACTTCGACTCAGGCTAATATCAGTCAGGCGGCTGACGCAGGCATCCAGTCTGCCAAGGTCACTGCAGTAAGTGCCAGGACCGTTGATTTGCAGGGTACCGGCAATAGCTTTGGTTCTGTTCTGGTTAAGGGCGCTCAGTCCAATACGCCAATTTTGGGCGATGCTTTAATAAAATCAAATGCCAATACCTTACAGCTCTCCCTTGAGCCGACCGTCAATGGTAATATTGACGTGGAAAATCGGCAGACCAAGGGTGTAATTCGTGTGCTTTCAAATTTGAAGGCAGATGGTGGCCAGGATGAGAATAAGGGCAATATTACCCTGAAATCTGATGGAAGCATGCAGACGGACCGCCAGCTGACGGCGTTCCGGGATATTAACCTGACCTCCACCAGTGGTGCAATGACCATCGGCGGGGCTGCTTTGGCTAACCACGATATTACGCTGAACTCCAAGGGCAATATGCAAACTGTGGGCAGCCTTACGGCAGGTAATGACATGAAGCTGACCTCCACTGCCGGAGCAATGACTATCAAAGGGGCCGCAAGGGCCAACCGTGATATGACGATGCAAGCCCAAAATGCGCTGAATACCACTGGCAAGCTTACGGCTGGTAATGACATGAAGCTCACCTCCACTGCCGGCACAATGACCATCGGTGGGGATGCAACGGCCAACCGTGATATGATGATGCAATCTAAAAATGCGCTGAATACCACGGGCAAGCTGACGGCTGGTAATGACATGAAGCTTACCTCCACAGCCGGTGCCATGACCATCGGCGGGGATGCTTCCGCTGACCATAATGTATCCCTGACTTCCAAGGGCAATATGCAGACCACGGGCAAGGTTAAGGCCGGGGATAATGCAACCCTTACCTCCACTGATGGTGCTATGACCATTAATGGGGATGTAACCACTACCAATGGAGATATTGGGTTGACTTCCAAGGGCAACATGCAGACCACCGGTAAGCTGACGGCTGGTAATGATGCGACCCTCAATTCCACGGCCGGTGCTATGACCATCGGCGGGGCCGTAACGGCTAATCGTGATATAATAATGGAATCCAAGAAGGCACTGAATACCATTGGTAAGCTGACGGCTGGTACTGATATGGAGCTCACCTCCACGGCCGGTACTATGACCATCAAAGGGGATGCAGCTGCCAACCATGATATGACGTTGCGCTCCATGGGGAATATGGAAACATCTGGCCAGCTTAAGGCGATTAATGATATGCAGCTTATTTCTTCTTTCGGTGCTATGACCGTCAATGGGGCGGCTTCTGCTGACCACGATATGCTGCTGAATTCCAAGGGCGATATGCAGACCACCGGCAAGCTGACAGCGGGTAATGATGCAAAGCTTTACGCCGATGGCGGTGCTATGACCATCAAAGGGGATGCAACTGCCAATCACGATATGATATTGATTGCCAAGGGTGATATGGAAACAAGGAGCCAACTTAAGGCAATTAATGATATGCAGCTTATTTCTACTGGCGGTGCTATAACCGTCAGTGGGGAGGCTTCTGCTGACCACGATATGCTGCTGAATTCCGATGGCGATATGCAGACCACTGGCAAGCTGACGGCGGGTAATGATGCATTCATTAACGCCAATTACGGTGCTATGACCATCGGTGGGGATACCTCCGCGGGCCATGATATAACCATGAATTCCAAGGGTGACATGAACACCACTGGCAAGCTGACGGCTGGTAATGACATGAAGCTTACCTCCGATGACGGTGCTATGACCATCGCCGGGGATGCTTCTGCTAATCGTGACATTACCCTGAAATCCATGGGCAATATGCAGAACAAGGGCAAGCTGACGGCCAATAATAATATTGATATTAACTCCACCCATGAAAATGTGGTTATTGGCGGTAATATTTCCACCGGCACCCAGGAAGCTAATTTCTTGGATATCAATAATGCTGTGCCTGAAGATGGGACCTATAATTTCTTGCGTATTCACGCCGGAGGTGCTGTTCAGGAACAGAAGGGCGTGGAAATCGCAACGCCGGTGGTGGAGACCTACAGCGGCAAGGAGGTGTCTTTGGAAAATGATGAAAATTCATTTGGTGTTTATATCGGCAACGCTGCTGAAGATTATTCGGAAATAGATGGCAATGTAAAGGTTGTCACCACCCGTGACGGAGTCTTCACGGCTCTTATGAAGGATGATGTCAGAGGCGATGTGTTCTTAACGAACCGTGCCCAGGATGGGGATCTTGGCTTCCTGGTGGACAACAATGAAGGTATGAAAATTCTCGGTGGGGAGAAGGCTCTGGGCAGCTTTGTGCTCAGTGCCAACAATGATGTTTTGCTTCTGGGTGATGTTTCGGCCAAGCAGGATATTACCCTGGCAAGCGAAGGAAAGGGTTCTATTTATGGTATTGGCCGGGGCCTGGAGGCAGGCAACGATATCCACATGCTGGCCCGGGATGCAGTTTATTATATGGGTACCGTGGATGCCGGCAACAATGTTCATGTTGAAGCAACTACCTCCAATCCTACCAATGAACAGAAGGGTATATATATTGGTAATTTGCCGGCTGAAATAACTGGCTCCACCAAGGAGACTTCCATTAAAGCAGGCAATGAAGCTATCTTCCATGTACATGGTGATGGAGACATCTCCCTTATAGGAAATATTGCTTCTGAACGCGGTCCGGTAAACGTTAATATATCTGATAAGGGAAATATTACCATTGGTCAGGAAAATGTCGACCAGGGAGTTACCATAATGGCCAATAAGGATGTTAATATTGGAACCAAGGAAGGTTACATTTTAGTTTTGCGTTCCATCAGGTCCGCCGAGGAAAATGTATCGGTGGAGACCGGAAAGGGAAAAATCTCCATCGGTGCTGCCAATGTGCATAATGATGAAACAATTACAGCAAATAAGAATATCTCCGTTGGCACTGACCTGGGAACGGTATATATTTTAGGCAAGACGGTTACCAAGAATGGCGATATAGCCATGAAGGCCGGTCAGGATGTATATGTTGAAGGAAAGGAAGGCGGAAACTTTATAATTCAAGAGGATGGTATGCTGGACTCCGGTGGAAACATTAATCTCCATGGGCGTAACGGCGATATCTACATTTCGGACAAGCTCGCCGCCAAGAAGGGGATTAGTGCTGAAATAGACGAACTGGGAAGTGTAATTTTTGAAGACGATGTGGATGTTAATAAGGATGTGAAGATTACCACAGAAAATGGCGACATTTTGGTAGGCAATACCATCAATGCCCGGGAGGGTATTGTAAACCTGACCGCCGGAAAGGGCGATATCCTTGTAGGAAAAGATATTACTGCCAAGGAGCAGGTGGCTATTTCCAGCAATCAGGGCAATATAATTGTGGGTGACGAGAGCCTGGGCGATGCCGGTAATGTACTGGCAAAGACAGGGGATGTGTCCATCCGTACCAACAAGGGCAAGGTGGATGTTCTGAAGACAGTAACTGCCCAGGAGGGAAGCATCAAGATTGGCTCCGGCCAGGGGGATATCCTCATTGGTAATAATGGGCCTGACGTGGAAACCGTTACGGCCCTGGAGAGTATTGAGTTTACCGCCGAAGATGGACGGGTGGTGGTATATGGCAAGACCTCCACCAAGAACAAGGATATTACTATATCGGCCAATGGCAAGAATTATGTTCCTGGAGAGGGCAACAGCACCTTTATTATCGACCAGAACGGTAAGCTGGAGTCTGGCGGAGCGATAAATCTCAATCTGGGCAATGGTGATCTGCATATTTCTGACCGCATACAGTCCAAGAAGGATTTGACGGCGGATCTGCAGGAACAGGGCGGTATTTACTTTGATACAGATGTGGATGTAGAAGGAACCGTTAAATTGGAAACTGCCAATGGTGATATTAATGTGGGCCATGATGTACAGGCCACCAGTGATATCATCCTGACCACCGGCAATGGCCATATTGATATTGGTGCCACGGTTAATTCTACAGCCGGCAATTTACAGCTGGCCACTGACCAGGGGGATATTGACATCGGCCACAGTGTACAGGCCACCAAGGATATTTCCGTCACTGCCAACAAGGGCAGCATTGATGTGGGTGCTTCGGTCAATTCCACAACTGGTAATGTACAGCTGACCACGGAACAGGGCAATATTGACATTGGTGATACTGTACAGGCTACCAAGGATATTTCCGTCACTGCCAACCAGGGCAACATTGATGTGGGTGCGTCGGTTAATTCGGCCCAGGGCGGCCTGAAGCTGGCCACTGACCAGGGCAATATCGATATTGGCGATACTGTACAGGCCACCAAGGATGTTTCCGTCACCACAAACAAAGGCAACATTGATGTGGGTGCGTCGGTTAATTCGGCCCAGGGCGGCCTGAAGCTGGCCACTGAGGAAGGCTATATTGATATTGGCGATACTGTACAGGCCCATAAGGATCTTTCCATGTCCACAGATGAAGGCAATATTGATATTGGGGCGGCGGTTACCACCAAGACCGGTGATATGCAGCTTGCCGTTAAGCAGGGTGATATCAACATTGGTAAGGAGCTGCGGGCCCAGCAGGGCAATATTGGTGCCCAGGTAAATACCGGCAATGTCACCATTGGCGACAATGGGCCGGATGTGGAAACCGTCACTGCCCAGGAAAGCATCAACATGAGTGTAAATCGGGGTACAATCGGGATTTATGGCAAGACCTCCACGAAAAATGGGGATATTTCCATGGCAGCCGGTGGCGACAAATACGCCTCCGGAGTCCGGAATATTATCATCGAGCAGAATGGTGAACTGGAATCAGGCCGCGATGTTGAGCTCATTGGCCGCAACGGCGATTTGCACGTAACAGATGCGGTTCAGGCCCAGCGGAACATGAATATTCAGACGAAGGAGGCCGGGGATGTATCCTTTGACAGTACGGTGAATGTGACAGGTGATGTTACAGCACTTACGGAAGATGGTTCCATCGCAGTTGCCAAGGATCTTACCGGCAATCTGGTGGATTTTAAGGTAGGAAAGGGTGATATAGAAACCAAAAATATTACCGCCAACAGTGATGTTAAAATGACAGTACAGAGCGGCAATATTCTTACCGAAAATATTTCCGCCCATAAGGGTGTGAATATGACGGTGGCCAGTGGCAATATAGAAACCAATAATATTACCGCCAATAGTGATGTAAATATGACGGTACAGAGCGGTAATATTGTAACCGAGGATGTTTCCGCCAATAAGGATGTGAATATGAGGGTACAGAACGGTGATATCAGTATCCACGATGTGACTGCCGGACATGATACCACCATTTCCAACACCGGTGAAGGCTCCATCAATAGCAACAATATAACCTCTGAGGAAGTAACCCATGTGGCACTGACCAATGGTGATCTGTTCCTAAATTTGGCCGAGGGCAAGGCCGTATTCCTGCAAATGGAAAATAATACGGAAGCCTCCAGAGTCAACCAGGTGCGGGCCCAGGCCAGTGGCGACGTTACTCCTGATGTGGCCCTGACGGGTAATTTCATTCAAATCGGCACCATGACCGCCAAGGGCGGAAGCTCCATCTTTGAGCTTTCAGCCATGGGGGCCGGAAACGAGAAGCTTATCAATGGCAGCTTCTCTATCGACAGCCTCAGCTCCGGTACTGGTACCCATATGGCAAATCTCTGGTCCAACCGTGGCTTTGTACATGTGGATGAGGGCCAGCTGCTCACAGATGATGTTCTGGCTATAGACAAGATACATTTTGATAACCAGCTTACGGATATGGCCATCTATGGTCGTACCCCAACCCATGACGGAGAACAGCTGGTTTATTGGAACAACCTGTCCATGGCCAACAGCAAGGCCCGGAGCTATCAGTTATTTACTGATGGCTGGGTCAGAACCTCCAAGGCCGTGCTGGTTGACGCCGGAATGAATCTTAATAAGCTCTACGGCGACAATCTCAGTGTTGTGGATGGAATGAGGGAGCGTGAAACCAATTTACATGGTACCTTTATCTTTGATTGGCATATGCTGACCGAGCCAGGTGCCAAGCTGAAGGAGCATGTAGTCTTTGCTCCGGGCGTGCTGGATTTTGGGGCCCGTTCCTCAGACCAGACCGATAATGATACGGTGGAAAATTAAAGAAAAATTATGATAGCGAATAATTAACCAATGAAACAGCTCCCGGGGGAATAATTCCTTCGGGAGCTTTTTGTAATTTGGGGGGATAAAAATAACGAGCTTTAAGATGTCCCCAACCTCTTTAGGTGGGGGAAAACAAACTACAACAGCTGGCGAGCATATCTCCCAGCTTGTTGAAACGCTACTTGGAAGATTTTTCTTCTAAAGAAGAAAAATTTGAACAATGGCGTTATAAAACAGCTTAAATTCCGGTTATGGTTGTAAGGGTGTAGTACGAAATATCATTTCCCACGAAGCTTATTTTGTGGATTATGAGTTTTAAACAATCCTGAAATATGATAAAATATCCGTATGTGTGTAGATTAACAAGCACGCTTTAGAATCATATATTTAGGCAGGTGTGTATTTATGAGATCAGATGTTGTAAAAAAAGGCGCCACCCGTTGCGCCCATCGTTCCCTGTTTAATGCTATGGGCTTTGGCCCGGAGGATTTGCAGAAGCCATTGATTGGTATCTGTAACTCCTTTAACGAGGTCATTCCGGGTCATATTCATCTCAAGGAGATTGCCGAAGCAGCCAAGCTTGGGGTAGCTGCCGCCGGCGGTACTCCTATGGAGTTCCCAGCAATCGGCGTTTGCGATGGTATCGCCATGGGACATACCGGCATGAAATACTCACTTGCCAGCCGTGAGCTGATTGCTGACTCCATTGAGGCCGTGGCCATGGCCACCGGCTTTGACGGGCTGGTTCTGATTCCAAACTGCGATAAGGTGGTGCCGGGTATGCTTATGGCAGCCGCCCGTCTCAATATTCCCTGCATCGTGGTAAGCGGTGGACCTATGCTGCCGGGCCGGTATCGTGGCAAGGACATCAGCGTCAGCCAGTCCTTTGAGGCCGCCGGTGAATTTGCTGCCGGTAAAATCAGCGGGGAGGATATGACTGCCATTGAGGCTGTGGCCTGCCCTGGCTGTGGCTCCTGTGCCGGTTTGTTTACGGCCAATACCATGAACTGCCTTACCGAGGCCCTGGGCATGGGTCTGCCTGGCAATGGTACCATTCCGGCAGCCTATACCGGCGGCCGCCGCCTTTTGGCCAAGCGGGCCGGTGAGCGCATTTTGGAGCTGGTCAGGAAGGACATTAAGCCCCGGGATATCCTGACTCAAAAGGCCTTTGAAAATGCCATTACCGTGGATATGGGTATCGGCGGTTCCTCCAACACTGTACTTCATCTCACTGCCATTGCCCATGAGGCGGGTATTGAGCTGCCGGCCCAGAAGTTTGATGAAATCAGCCACAACACGCCATATATTGCTTGTCTGAGCCCGGCGGGACATCATCATATCGTTGATTTGAACGAGGCCGGTGGTATTTCCGCTGTAATGAAGGAGCTGTCCAAGAAGGGCATTATTCACACCGACGCTCTTACGGTGTGCGGTACCGTGGCCGATCGCATTGCCAATGCACGGATATTGCGTCCGGATGTAATAAAAACCGTGGAGGAGCCTTATCGTCCGGAGGGCGGTCTGGCCATTCTTTCCGGCAATCTCTGCCCGGAAAATGCGGTGGTAAAGGCATCTGCCGTGGCCGAGGATATGCTGGTATATTCCGGCAAGGCCAAGTGCTACAGCTCTGAGGAGGATGCGGTTAATGCCATTATGGATGGGGACATTCACGATGGTGACGTGGTGGTTATCCGCTACGAGGGCCCTAAGGGGGGTCCTGGCATGCAGGAAATGCTTAATCCGACGGCGGCCATTGTGGGCCGTGGCCTGAAGGTGGGCCTTATTACCGATGGCCGGTTCTCCGGGGCCAGCCGTGGGGCCTGCATTGGTCATGTATCCCCGGAAGCCATGGCCGGTGGGCCCATTGCCCTTATTGAGGACGGGGACATTATTGATATTGATATTCCAAACCGCAAGCTGGAGCTTCGGGTAGACGATGAAACCCTGGCCAAGCGCAGGGCAGCCTGGGTAAAGCCAGAGCCAAAAATCAAGCACGGCTATCTGGCCCGCTATGCCAAGCTGACCACCTCCGCCTCCAGGGGCGCAGTGGTAACATCGGATTAATATTTGAGGTTATATAATGCACATTGTTCTTATTGAACCGGAAATTCCCGGCAATACCGGCAATATTGCCCGCCTTTGTGCGGCCACCGGTATTGAGCTTCATCTGGTAAAGCCCCTGGGCTTTTCCATTGATGATAAGCATTTAAAAAGGGCTGGTCTCGATTATTGGCACCTGGTAAAGGTTCATGTTCATGAAAGCTTCCAGGAGGTCTTGGAGAAATATGGTGATCACAATTTTCATTATTGCTCCACCAAGGCCCCCCGCGCCCATTCCGAGACTACCTTCCAATTGGATGATATGCTGGTATTTGGCAAGGAGACCGCTGGTATTCCTGAGCCTATATTAAAAGCAAATTGGGAAAAATGTATTCGTATTCCCATGATTGAGGGGGCCCGTTCCCTGAACCTGTCCAATGCAGTGGCCGTGGTGGCCTATGAGGCCATGCGCCAGCTGGAATATGTCAATCTCCAGCAGGTGGGTCCAGGCCCCAGAACCTGATGGAAAACCCTCACCCACCGTCTGCGCCGGTGTCACGTCTTGCGTGACGGATGAGGTATTTAAAAAAAGCCTTCCCCCATGGGGAAGGTGTCAGCCCATAGGCTGACGGATGAGGTACTTTTAATGCTTTGCCGACTAATTTCACAGTCTTCCCCTGCGACGCGAATGAAATGAGCTAGTCCCGTAGGGGAGGGGAAGCACCCAAGGGTACTAGGATCAGAGCTCCGTCGATGTCAGCCTACAGGCTGACAGATGAGGTGTTTTTCAATATATTTTAGGAGGATTATTTTAAATGAGTATTTACGTTGTAGGACATAAAAATCCGGATACCGATTCTATTTGCGCCGCCCTCGGCTATGCTGCATTCAAGCGGGCCATGGGGGAGGAGGCAACGGCAATCCGTTGAGTTGATATCAACAATGAAACCCAGTACGCCCTTGATTATTTCAACGTGGCGGCTCCCCAGCTGGTCACCAAGGTAGAGGCTGGTCAGAAGCTTATTCAGGTGGACCACAATGAGGTAGGCCAGGCAATTGATGGCCTGGCAGAGGCTGAGCTGCTGGAAATCATGGACCATCACCGGTTTGGCGGTCTGAACACCGCCGGTCCGCTGTTCGTCCATACGGAGCCGGTGGGCTGTACCTCCACGATTATTGCCAACATGTTCTGGAGCAACAGCATCGATATTCCAAAGGATATTGCCGGTCTGTTATTGTCGGCCATCATGTCCGATACCGTTCTGTACAAGTCCCCAACCTGCACTGACAAGGACCATGAGGCCGCCGAGAAGCTGGCCAAAATCGCCGGAGTGGACCTCCATGAATACGCCATGGCCATGCTGAAGGCCGGTGCCGGGGTAGGCGACATGACTCCGGCAGAGATTGCCAAAAATGATTCCAAGCCCTTTAGCTTTGGCAGCTACAAGGCACTGGTAAGCCAGATTTCCGTTATGGATACCGCTGAGGTCCTGGGTATGAAGGCAGATATTACTGCCGCCATGAAGGATATTTGCGACCAGGAAGGCTACAACCTGATTATGCTCATGGTTACCGATATTATTGAGGAGGCAACAGACCTGGTATTCTACGGTGAGCCTAAGAAGCTGATTGCCGATGCCTTCCAGCAGGATGCATCCGGCGATTGCATTCATCTGCCAGGGGTAATGTCCCGCAAAAAGCAGATTGTACCTCCTCTTACTGAGGCGGCTGCAAAATTCTAAGTAATTTTACCCCTTCAGCTGGTTTTTATACGCTAAACAGGTGCTGAGGGGGTATTTCTTTTTAGATGATATTAGGAGCATTCCTGTAATTGTCTAAAATGAGCTTTGCAATAAAAAAGGAACTCCC
>NZ_CAMYWM010000030.1 GCF_947302755.1 uncultured Anaerovibrio sp. | reverse complement strand
AAATCTAAAGCTCATCTGCATCCTTCGGATTTGATTCGCTAAGATTTCATAGTAACAATGGCTATGATATCATATTTATGCTAAAATAAAGTGTTAGAAAATTTTAAAACAGGCTGGTGTTTTATTTGCAGTTAAAACGGCTGGAGGCGTATGGCTTTAAGTCCTTCGCTGATAAGATAGAAGTGGATTTTGACAAGGGAATAACCGCTATAGTAGGACCTAATGGCAGTGGTAAAAGCAATATTTCCGATGCCATAAAATGGGTGCTGGGGGAACAGAATGTCCGCAATATCCGGGGGACCAAGGCAGAGGATATTATCTTTAACGGCAGCGCCGCCCGCCGGGCCATGGGGGCAGCTGAGGTTTCATTGGTATTTGACAATGATGGGGCTCTGCCAGTGGACTTTCAGGAGGTAACTATAACCAGAAGATTGTTCAGAAATGGTGACAGTGAATTTTACATCAATAAGGCCCGCTGCCGACTGAAGGATATAACCAATTTGTTTGCCGATACCGGTATTGGTCATGACAGCATGGGGATTATCAGTCAGAACAAGGTGGATGAGGTGCTGAATGCCCGGCCGGAGGAAAGACGCCTGTTTTTTGAGGAAGCGGCAGGTATTACCAAGTACAGAAACCGCAAGCGGGAATCCATGCGGAAGCTGGAGGACACCGAGGCCAACCTTCTGCGGGTCCAGGATATTATTGGCGAGATTGAAAACCAGCTGGAACCATTAAAGCTCAGCGCGGAAAAGACGGAAAAATACAATAGCCTACAGGAGGAGCTGAGGAAATTCAACCTGGCCGGTATTTACCTTGATTATTTGGATTTAAATAAGAAGAAGGCCAAGCACACCGCCGCCATTACCTCCAAGAAGGATCAGGAAATTGCTGCCAGGACGGCCCTGCAGCTGTCGGAGGCCCGTAAGGAGCAGTTTGATAAGCAGGTATTGGAGCTGGAAAAGGAGCAGGAGCTTATAGCCCAAAAGCGCAACGAGCTCCACAGTCAATGGGAAGCGGCGGAAAGCGAGATAAAGGTATTGGAGGAACGCCGCCGTCAGGGAAAAAGCTCCCGTCAGCTGTTAAGTCAGCAGCTAAAGGAATTGAAGGCCGCTGTTGATGAAGCCCGGCAGGATATTGAGGCCTATTCCAAAAGTGGTGAGGACTCCAGCACCGCTTTGTCGGAAGCTACCGCTAAAATTCAACAATGCCGGGAAAAGGCCAAAACCCTGCGGGAGGGCCTGCAGAAAAAACGGTCGGAACGGGCTGAGCTGGAAAAACAGGTACAGGCTGGTGTACAGCAGTTTAATGATAAGAATAATGAACTGCTGGTAATGGAGCGGGATTTGGCCAATGATACCGAAAATCGGGGTGACCAGCAGCGTCATTTGGCTGAGCTGAAGCAGGAAATATCCGCTCTTGGCCAGGAGCAGGCCAAAATTGCCTTGGCTATCCAGTCAACTGCCGCAGCCAGGTCAGATAAGGACAGGGCAGCTCAGAATATTGAACAACAGCTTAAGGCCGATAGCCAACGGCTTGAGGAGCTTACCAGGGAACAAAATCAGCTGAACAGCAGTTTGCAGAAGAACGCCAGCCGGCTGCAGATTATGGAAAATCTGCAAAATTCCTACGAAGGCTTTGGCAGGGCGGTCAAGGCGGTACTGAAGAGCCAGGCCCACTGGCGGACCAATATTTGCGGTACTGTGGCCGAGCTGATGGAGGTGCCCGGTAAATACGTTACGGCTATCGAAACAGCCCTGGGAGGCAGTCTGCAAAATATCGTTACCAGAGACACGGATACGGCCAAGGCGGCCATTGAATTTTTGAAGCGTGACCGATTGGGACGGGTTACCTTTTTGCCATTATCCTCTATAACGCCCCGGGGCAATCGGGAGACTTTGCCCCATGACGCCAGGGGAGTAATCGGCTGGGCCCATGAAATCATTACCACCCAGGAGGAATACCGTCGGGTGATGGAATTTCTGCTGGGGCGGACGCTGGTGGTTGATACCATGGACAATGGGGTAGCCCTGAACCGGCAGCTGGGTCAGCGGTTGCGCATTGTAACTCTGGAGGGGGAATTGCTCAGTCCGGGAGGTGCCATGACTGGTGGCAGTCATCAGCACCGGGAAAGCAGCTTTTTAAACCGACAGGATGAAATAAAGCAGCTAAAGGATAGGCTGGCCGTGGATAAAGGACTCTTTGATGAGACGCAGAGCAGGGGGCATGCCCTGAAACAAAACATAGAGGCTAATACAGCCCAGCTGGGGTCCCTCAGGGAGGAGCTTCATTCCCTGGAAATGCAGGAACAGGAGCAGCAGCTGAGACAGGCGGCCATAAGGGACAAGCTGGAGGGAGCTGAGCTGGAATGCAGCTCCTTGTCCAATAGGCTGGACAATGCCCAGGTATTGTATGACTCCGCTATAAATCGGGTTTCTGAGCTTAAACAGGCCACAGAGGAAATTGAACAAAGCAATGCCCTGCTGCGGCAACGGCTTCAGGAGGCTATTGAGGGATACGATGATATGGACCAGGAGGCCGAGGAGCTGTCGGAATTTACCAATAAGCTGGAGCATGACAAAACCCTGCTGGAGCAGAGTATTCTCAGGTTGAAGGAAAAGACCCTTCTGCGTCAGCGGGAGGTGGCCCGCAATGATGAAGCCATGGCCCAAAATCAGCAGGAAATTCGCCGGCTGGATGGTGAATTGGCGGAAAGTCAAAATGAGATAGGTCTGCTCCTTACCAAATCCCAGCATTTACAGGATGAATATGCTGCGGCAAAGGGTGAATACGAGGATGTTCATGAGCGGCGGATGAACAAGCTGGTGGAAAGCCAGAAAAACGAAAAGGAAACCAGGGAGGCCCAGCAGCGGCTTAATGGTATTCAGGATGAGCTGCACAGGCTGGAGCTCAATGCTTCCCATACGGACTACGACCTGGAGCAGCTTCAGGGGCGGATGCTGTCGGAATACGGCATAGTGCCGGAGCGGGCGGCGGAGCTGGTGCCGGAAATGGAACCGGCGGTCCTGAAGGGGGAGCTGAAACGTCTGAACCGCGAAATAAACGGTCTGGGGACGGTTAATCCCAATGCGCCCACAGAATACAAGGAGCTTCTGGAGCGTCATGGCTTCCTGTCCGGCAATGCTGATGACCTTATTGCGGCCAAGGGGGATTTGCTGAAGCTCATCGGCGAAATGGATGCCACCATGACCAAGCAGTTTAAGGAGGCCTTTAACAGCATTAACCTGTTTTTCAAGGATATCTTTGTCCGGCTGTTTGGAGGCGGTGAGGCTAAAATTGTTTTGATGGACCGCGATAATGTACTGGACTCCGGCGTGGATATTGTGGTGCAGATACCCGATAAAAAGCAGCAAAATCTGGCAGTTTTGTCAGGTGGCGAACGGGCTCTGACGGTGGTAGCCCTGCTGTTTTCCTTCCTGCGGTACCGACCGGCCCCATTCTCCCTTCTTGACGAGGTGGATGCACCGCTGGATGAAGCCAATATCGGCCGCTTTGGCAGCTTTTTGGAGGAATATTCCGATAATACCCAGTTTATCGTGGTGACCCATCGTAAGGGAACCATGGAAGCGGCGGATGCCATGTACGGAGTTACCGTGGAGGATGCCGGGGTATCAAAGCTTCTTTCAGTGAAGCTGAAGGAAGCCGAATCCATGATAGATAATTGATTTTTGGAGGTTTACAATGGGATTTTTTGATAAATTAAAAAAGGGCCTGACCAAGACCCGGGAAACTATTACTGAAAAAATTGAAAAGCTGGTTATCGGCTATGCGGATATTGATGATGATCTGCTGGATGAGCTGGAGGAAATCCTTATTATGGCCGATGTGGGGGTCAATACCACCGACAATCTGATGGCGGCCGTGCGGAAGGGCATCAAGAAGAAGGAAATTAATTCCCCTGAGGACTTGAAGCCCTTTTTGGCAAAAAAGATTTCTGAGCTGCTGACTAAGGATTCAGATACCACCAAAATTGCCCAGTCAGGGCCTACGGTTATTTTGGTAATCGGTGTAAATGGCGTGGGAAAGACCACTACCATTGGCAAGCTGAGCAATTATTACCGGGAACAGGGCAAGACCGTTATGCTGGCCGCCGCTGATACCTTCCGGGCAGCGGCTATTGATCAGCTGGAAATCTGGGGTGAGCGCACCAATGCCAAGGTTATCCGCCATGAGGAAAATTCCGACCCGGCTGCTGTGGCCTTTGATGCTGTAAAGGCGGCTGTGGCCCGTAATGTGGATATCCTTCTGATTGATACTGCCGGACGCCTTCAGACCAAGTCCAATCTCATGGAGGAGCTGAAGAAAATCAATCGGGTAATTCAGCGGGAAATCCCGGAGGCTCCCCATGAAACCCTGCTGGTGCTGGATGCCACCACTGGCCAGAACGCCATTAGCCAGGCCAAGCTCTTTACCGAGGCCGCCCCGATTTCCGGCGTGGTTCTCACCAAGCTGGACGGCACCGCCAAGGGCGGCGTGGTAATCGGCATCAAGGCTGAGCTCTCCATGCCAGTAAAATGGATTGGTGTCGGTGAAGGTGTAGATGACCTCCGCCCATTCGTGGCCGAGGACTTCGCAAAGGCTTTGTTTGAGAAATAAGGCTATGTCGTGGATTTTCTTTGGATCTACCCTTTTACTGATAGGACTTGTTTTATGATATAATGCAAATAGTAGGGGGCGATGCCATGATTTATTCTGAGCTGTATAAGTTTGGTAATAATAAAAATGACCTTTCAATTGTTATAGAAAAGTTATATGAAGACAGAGATGGCGGGGAACATGTTTCTATTAGGGTAGAAAAATTAGCAAATGCTGAAAGCTTTGCCGAATTTCGCCTTCCGGAACATCGTTGCTACAAATCATACGATTTTAGTGAGCAGGATTTGTTTGAAATAGACGATTATCTCCTGCATAATGAGGCCCTTATTTGGGAATTAGCCAGAGAACAGGAGGCCGAGCGAAATGCCGCAAGCGCTTGAGTCCTTTCTAGGTTATCTTATTTATTTTTGGTATGAGGCAGGTGAGCCAATCCACGTTCATGTTAGTAAGGGAAAGCCTCAAAAAGGTGCTACCAAAATTTGGATTACTCAAGATGGTGCTGAAATTGCGCACAATAAGTCTAAAATACCTGAACGGGACCTTAAGAGAATTTTAAGATATGTATCCTCAAATAAAAATAGAATAATTGCTGAATGGGTTTTACGTAACGGAAGCGGAAGCGTGAAAAGATAAACGATATCGTCGTTTCGAGTATGTCAAGAAAATGTTTAGTTTTTGTGATATAATTTGGAGCTTGGACGCTGAGTATCCTCGTCCTTGTTTTAAACTCGTTGCTATAAATTATACGACCTTAGTGAGCAGGATTTGTTTGACAGCTACATATGGTTTTCACAATGAATATTCTTTAAACACTTGAAAATAAGAGGAAAGACATGTAAAATAATAATTGTTTAACAAATATTCGGGGATGGAAGAGAGGATAGGACCATGGGTAGTGTTTTACGAAATATTGATAGTGTATTTTTTGTGTTTAAAAATGTCCACCCGGGGGGGACACTTTAAGAGACGTTTTTACTAATTTAATATTTCTAATTATTAACCGTAAAAAGGGAGATTAATGTCTTTTTCTTTTTTGCGGCTTTTTTTGTGCCCGAATATATAGGTATGTTGTAAAAATCTCAATTAGGCACGTTCATGTCTAAACTGAGAATTCAAAAATTATTTATGTTTTGGAGGAACGCTTTATGGAAAAATGTGTTGTTAAGAAAATTTTTCGTACAATTGTTGCAACTATGTTTGCTGTGGGGCTTACAGGAGGAATAACTCTTTCTGATACGTTTATTCCGCACTTTGCGATGACGAGAGCAGAAGCAGGCATTTTTGATGGCCTTTTTGGTGGCAGCAGTGATCAAGCAGTGGAGGATTTAAAAAATAGTGCCAGTGAATCTATACATGATCAGATTAACAAGGCCTTGGAAATTAATGTAGATGGATTGAATGATAGAAAAAATGATATGAGGCTCCACATGTCTCGCGCAGCTGAATATCTTATGATTGCTGCGTTCCAGACGGAAGAGGCTACAGTTGACAACCCATATGGTGTATATGCAAACTTAGCCATTGCTTTGGGAAATACCCCTGGTGATATGGAGTATGTATATCAATCGGCTGCAACACCACTTCGTACTAAAGAAGTGGAAGAAGGTTGCAAAAATTTGATGCAGACGCAAGACAAACAGAAGGTGGAAGAGGGAAAGCAGCATCTAGAATACGCCAGCAATGCCAGAATCACGTCCATGGTATATCAAGGATTGGCCGCAAGGGATGCTTCTTTGATATTGGGGGAATCCCTTAAGGGCTTGAAAAATATTAAAAAAATTAACAATGTCCAGGATGCGGAAGGCGAGATTGACAATGTAAAGGGACAATTAGAAGAGCTTTCGGCCTTGGCCAAGGATGTGGAGTTATTGTGTAAAGATATAAGCGAAAAAAATAAAAATTTGGGGGACGCTACTAAAAAAGCTCGTAAGCACTTTAATATAAAAGAGCCAAGCAAAAAAGACATCGAAAAACAGGTTAAAACTATGGAAGCAAGATAAAACAAGGAGGCTTGTCAAAGAATGATATTAAAAAAAATAATAACAGTGCTAATTCTTATGGGGATTATTTTTTCCTCGGTTCACATAAATTTAGGATATGCAGCTAAGGAAAAGCCAGTAGTTTATTGGGCTGGCAATGTATATTACATGGGAGATAGCCATGATAAGCTTTTAGAACGTGCGGGTGTTCGGGAGGCTATTGCTGCTGATATAACTAGCAAATTGAAGGCTCTGGAGGCAGCAAATAAACTTCCATTTGAATTAAAAACTGTTTCAAACTTACCCAGCAACACTAGGGAGAATTTTTTCGATGAGGTGGTTATTGGTTTGATTCCTTTAGTGCTTTTGGATGAATCCTTTGAATCTCATTTTAAGGTTGGTGAACAGTATTATTATAAAGCCATAGTCGCCAGTGCTATTCATATGGCTATATGTGTCGCGGACCCTGATACACAGGGCTGGCGCATCATTGCCAGTGTACCGATGGAGGGGGCGTCCGTAAAAGGCACCGTTGATTCGCCTATTACCGAGGCTATTCCTTATCAGCAGGAGATAGATTGGTTTATTGAGCTCAATCATAACATAATCCAAAAACAGCTTGATTTCAAAAAGGTAGAAAAGCTTTTAAGGGATATTGAGAAGAAGCAGGTTGATCCTATTACATATCAGGTGACAAGTGTGGATATGTCTTCCCAAGGTGCTAATGAGGTATTTGGCGAACAAGCAGGAGCAGTAAAGGCAGTTATTGGAAACTTCTTTACATCAGCGTTTCAAAAAAAGACGGGCTGTCTCATGTACCCTCCTATGATTTCTGAAAGCTATGCAAGAATTGTGGGGGATGGACTTCGTGCTTTTACATGGCATAGTCCTTCTGATACCATTGAGGTTACTTTTCCTGAGCCGCGCCATAAAATAAAACTGGATTTTAGTGGAGTTGCATCCGAGGAAGTGAAGCGAAAGGACGAATCCTTTGCAAGAAGAGATGTAATTTATAAGGTATGGTTGAAGGGAAATATGGACGGTAAGGCACCCGTGACACTTGATACCTACACTACCAGAAATTTCCCTGGTGTTGGCAGCTCCTCACAATTTGATATACCTGAAGAAGATACCTATATGGAGCTTATGACGGAGCTCCCTAAGGAAATGGCAAATAAACTGGCCAAAATGGAATAATAGGGGCAGGATGATGATGACAAAAGTTTACGCTTTAACAGCAGCCCTTATGACAGGAATTGTCTTGTTGTTGGCCAATCCACTTTGTTATGCAGAGCTTGTTGAGGGACAGGCAGTAATAGAGAATGGTGATATTGGCAAGGCCCGCGAAGCTGCTATGCGTGACGCTATGCGAACATTCGTTGAGCGACAGGTGGGTATTCACGTACAGAGTACCAGCGAAGTGGCCATGAATATGGTGGTTAGTGATCGAATTATTACCCGTTCTGATGGCTATGTTCAGATTAATCAAATTGTCAGTGGAGAGGCTGTCGGTGGCATTTATGTCGTTAAACTGGATTTAACGGCTGACTCGCAAAAGATTGATACGGCTATATCAGATTTAAAGGGACGCCTTGAGGCTATAGATAGTCAAAATACAAGCCGCTCAGGAATACAAGTAGCTGTTACCGGACGTAACGAAAATGGTGGTGCAAAGTCTACAGCTGATTTAATGCGCTATGTACAAAGCAAATTGGAGGATGCGGGATTTCGCGTGGAGATAAATGACGAGGTTAGTGCCTATATGGATAGCCACCCTGACCTTGATAGTGTGGCAGTTAGTGCAGAAATTCGTCGTTTGTCCCGTAATACCCAGGAGGGAGCAAATGCCTTGTTGCGGGGTACTCTTTCCACTATGTCAGTAAGTAGGGAAGGAAAATATGCCAAAGCAATGGTAAAAGCGTCTTTTGAACTCATCGGTTTTGAAACCTCCACAGCTAATAGCTATGTGGATCTGTTTACTGCTGTAGCACCTACGGAAAGGGAGGCAATACAGAAGGCTGAAAATATGGCGACCCAAAAAGCCGTGGAAGCACTTTCGCAAAAAGCACTAAAGACAGTACAGGCAGAATTTCAGGGTGGTGTGAAAAATTTAAAAATGACGACCATTTTTTATGGGATTACCAATCGCAGTACTCAGGGCGAACAAATTCGTCAGGGCCTTAATGCAGCCGGGTGTCGAATAATACGTTCATCTTACGCCAGAGATGGATCATTTCGTGCCTATTTGGAATCTTCCTCTTATAGTACGGTAGAGGAGTTAAAAAATGCTATTTTGCAAAATGTGGGTATGGGACTCCAAGAAGGAAATGAAAACGAGAATGCCATGGGAGCACGTAAATTATATTTCACATTTTGAAAGGTGATAAGGGATGAATAGATTATTTTTCGCTGTGGTAGTGGCTGTTTCTGTCTGTTTTGGTACGTATTGTGGCTGCGATGCTGCTCCGGCCGATGTTAAAGTGGTCGTTTGCGGTGAAGCAAGGATAGGAGAGGAGGCAAAAGCTGAGGTTGATGCGAGGCAAAAAGCTGTTGGACGGGTACTTACCAAAATGTTAACACCAAATAAAGATCCGAACAGCCTGTTCCAGCAGATGGTTCGGAGAGAAAAAGAGTTCACAGGCGAGCTGAATGTAATGGAGAAAAAGGAAGATGGTGGAAAAGTTTACATAATCAGTAGTGTTTTGGTAAAGTCTGGAAGCCTGCAGGAAGCACTTAATTCCAGTATTAGTAAAGTACAAGAACGGGAACAAGATTCCGAAGCCTGTTTTTTGATACGTTTACGGGGTATAAGTACTGCAGAGGAGCTGGCTGGTGGACGTACTGTATACAATGCCTATAAGGATAGCTTTGAACAACTAGGCTTTAAGATAGTTGGCTGGGAAGATGAACTGTTTCAGGAGTTTAAGAGTTATAAGGACGATGACTTTGCAACATTTAGTCATTCACTGGAAGATAAGATTAAGCAGGACTTTCCAGAGATTACTGTTGCTATCATCGGCGAGATCGAGGTTACACCCATATCCCAAGATGGTGCTGGCCTTTTGGTAGGAGGGAATGTGAATATACGTTCTTTGGATATGCTTCGTCAAAAGGAAATTGCTACCTTTGCTGACACTTATCAAATTAAGTGGCCTGATCCCAAAGAGGCAGGTATGGTGGTAGTCCATAAATCGGCCATTAATTCGGCAACAGCTTTAGCGGACAAAACTTTATCTTATTGGCAAAATATGAAATAGTTTTAATTTAATGACATTAATCCGTCTGGTGTTTAATTTATAATTATTTTAATGGGGGAAAAGATATGAAACACTTAATAAAATATTATTTAGCTGTGGTAACCGCATTATTTCTCATGGCTACCAGCTCTACTTCCTTTGCGGCAATGGGTGATGTAAATTGGGATCAAGGAAATATTGTGGTAATAGGTATGGGAATAGCTCCTCCAAATGCTGTTAATAGTGAGCAGGCGAGGATGCTGGCCCGTCGGGCAGCTGTGGTGGACGGTTATCGTCAAATGGCTGAAATTATCAAAGGAGTAAGCGTTACGTCAGAAACTACAGTGGAAAATATGATGGTTTTAAGTGATGCTACACGAACTAGGGTAGAAGCTACCATAAAAGGAGCACGGGTTACCAGCGAGCAGATGACTCCTGGTGGCGGATATGAGGTTACTATGGTTGTGCCAATGTATGGTGTAAGCAGTTCTTTGGCCAGTGCTGTAATTGAACCTACCATTAAAAAAGAGGCTTTCCCACAGCCTGTTGCTGCTGTTCAGACATCACCAGCTCCAACTACCTCTGTAAGTACTAATGTCACTGTAAATATTCCTACAGTGACGACTACTCCAACCATTCCAAATCAGCCTGCTGCACCTACCACATCACCTGTACAAGCCAACGGCGGTTATACCGGACTAATTGTCGATTGTCGTGGCCTTGGCCTTCAGCCGGTAATGACACCGCTGGTTAAAAATGATATGGGTGATACAATTTATGGACGTAAAAATATTGATTCTGCAACGATTATCCAATATGGTATGGCCGCTTATACTAAAGATGTCAATAATGTAAGTCGTGCTGGAACCAATCCATTGATGGTTAAGGCAATAGCCCTTGATGGGAATAGCTGTAATCCGGTCATTGCCACATCAGATGCCAACCGTGTACTTATTGAAAACAGCACATCTCATTTCTTGGACAGAACCAGTGTTGTGCTTCTGAGAGATTAAATACATAATAGACCAATTTGTTTGATAGGGTGTGGGGAGCCATGCCCTATCTGTTTTATAAAAGGAGTGACGTCTTATGAAAGCGTTTGGTAAATATATAGCAGCCTTTGCTATACTATCAATCATATCTTGGGGCGCATCTGCCGAAGCGGTTTTAGATATATCTTCTTTGCGACAACCTCACCAGGATTTTTATTACCTGCATGAGGCTTCAGTAAATTATAATACTAAGGAGCAGAAAAATCGTGCTTATCAACTAATTGTTACCGGGGAGGATTTACCTTTGGGAATTTCCGTTATTGATAAGGTAATAGCTATTGACAAAAATGATTCAGAGTCATATTTGCTACGTGCTTATGCCTATAGTAAAATGAAAGAGTATTCTAAGGCAAATGAAGACTATAAGAGCGCATTGATGTTGGAACCGAATAATCCTACTTTTTACTATTTGCGTGGCCTAAATTATATAGATGATGCTTTAAACAATGGCTTTTACAGCGGTCCCTATCACCGTCCTATTGAGGATGCTATGAGGATGTTTAATAAAGCCCTTGCCATCGAACCAAATTATATAAATGCCATAGTTGGTAGAGGCGATATTGAGTATTATCTGGGAAACTATAAAGAGGCAATTGATTATTATAATAGGGTTTTGGTTTTATATCCTCAGCATGATATTGTGTTGGCAAAAAAAGAAGACGCAAATGACTGCTTACGCCGAGAAGAAGAGAAACAACGTAAACGGGAATTGGAACGCCGCATTGACTAATATATTTTACTGATAGTAGTTCGTTATATCCTTCTGAGCCTGTGGGCAATGACATTGTTTTTGTATTATATATATATGCAAAAAAATCGATTTGCTGATAATTACCTTGACAAACATCGAAAAAAATATTACTTATCTGTTTATAAGACAACATTTCACTATATACATTACAAAAAGAAATGAGGAATGAATAATGAAGGGATTAGGATTATGGATTGTTTTGATTGTGGTATTTGTAGCAGGCTTTGGATGTTATAACTATGTTACGACAAATAATACAGCAAATAACCAGGTTGAATTACCATCAACAGGACATGTTACCTCTGATGGTACCCACGCAGGTCAGAAATCATCACCTAATAATGTCAATAATGGTACAAATACTAATTCTAATACACAAAGTCCCAATCAGCAGAACAATAACAGTGATGAGCTTAATGTCAGTGACATAAATAAGAGCTTGATAGGTCAGACTGTTACCATAAAATGCTTGGTAAAAAATGTAGCCCAGCCTAAGGAAACAGTATTCTTTGATGTGGTTGATCCTTCATCTGGTGCGAAATTAAAAGGTGTATTGTTCAACAAAACTAATACAGATAATAGCGGCCGCAAGGAATTATTGGAGGATAGTATGAATAGCAATAGACTGATCTATATCACTGGTGAAATTGATGAATATAAGGGGAACCTTGAAATTAAGGCATGGAGAGTATTTAGCAAATGACACCAATGCAATTTGAAATCAAGTATATGGTTGTTTCCTTGATAACCTGTTCGTTAATTTACCTGTTTCCAGGATATCAAAAAATTGCTTTTTTTATTATTGGAAACGGTGGCTTATTATATTTATGCAGGGAATACTATTCCAAGGCGGATAATTCTGCTGATTATTGGACCATAGTTGTTGGCATAGCATTTTGTGTATTAGGATATATGGTTCCATCTGAGTACGGTTTTCCTATAATGAGTATAGGAATTTCACTTTTTATTCGCTTTGGTTTTTCTTTGATGATTGCCGGAGAAAAGGAAAATATTAACAGGATTATAGAGGATATGAGCCATGATATTGAAGAAGACGCCAAGAGACATATTGCTCAAATTCATGCTCAATACCGTAATCAGCTTAGCCAACAAGAATTGGAAGAACGCGTTAATAATGTAAAACGTGAATTGGAGAAATCATGCGATAAAAGAATAGCAGAGCAAAAAAGGTTATACGATCAACAGCTGCAAAAGCTGCGTAATGACAAAAAGAGTAGTGAAACAGCCTTGGAACAGCTACGAAATGAACATTTCGCTACAGTTAACAAACTGGAAAGTGAATCTAAACGCATGGTGGATGAGGCAACTTCTCAATTCAAGAGGGAGCTGGAATTGAGAAATGAACTGGAAAATGCTCAAAAGGTAATCCAAGAACTGGAAAATAAATTTAAAGCCATTGAAAATAGTGCAATACCTGAAAATGATGCTATCATAGAAGAAGCCCATGATTTGATGATAAATCAAATGCCACAGCACTATGACATCCATCTTAAAAAGACCAGGGAGGATTATCCACTTTTCAATAATGATGATATCGTAGAAGTAATTGCCAATGCGGAATTACAGTACGATTTATATACTAAATCCGGTGGAAGTGATTTTAGCTCTGTGGTTGCGGAATATTCAAAGGCCATCGAGCTCATTCTTAAACAAATGATAAAGGATGGTGTACTGACTTCTACTACTACTGAACTCACGGGGAAGGGAAAAATAGTAGATAAAATGATGCTGCGGACAATGTATAATTCCTATGTTAAGACAAATGTCGGTATTTTAGGAAAGGATTTTGTTCATAATCTTGATAAATTTATCGAGATTAGGAATGCCGGGGTACATAACAAAATAATAAATATTGAACAGTTGGAGGAGACAAAAAGGTTGGCTGTTACCAGGAAAAGTGGGGCAATTATTCCAACATTGCACCGGAAGATGAAAAAGCGGTAATATGGGATGGAGCAGGCGGTTATGCAAATAGAACACCATAAAATTAGCTATGAGCTCACACCAACTCCCTCAGAGGCATTTTCAAAGCACAATAAAGCCCGTCAGTATATTATCTACTGACGGGCTTGACAGGTTTTGAATTATGCTACGGCATAAAATATATTTATTCTTTCAGGACTGCGAAAGCGGTCTTTTTTTTGTTACAGGAATATTTTCCGTGTTACTATTCACAGTTTTTTAAAAACGTGGCTCTATGTATTAACTTTTTATCTCTATTATCTATAATAATTTGATAGTCATGAAACTTAATGATACTCAATATAATTTTTTCATTCAGGACTGTCAAAGCAGTCCTTTTTCTTTGTGCCGGGCGGTGTTATGCGTTATAATATAACCTATAGTTATTGTAATTAATTAGGAGGCTAACATGCCGAAGGAGCTTAGAGGCGGATATACTACCGGGGCCTGTGTGGCGGCGGGAGTCAAGGTGGCGGCCCTGTATATGCAGGGGAGCAGCAGTGATTTTGTGGAAATTACCGCCCTGGATGGGACTAAATTGCATATTCCGGTAAAAAGCATTGAACCGGTGGGGGATGGCGTGCAGGTGGAAATCGTGAAGTATTCCGGGGATGATCCGGATATTACTAACGGGACCTCCATATTGACCACCTTGACCATGGACAAGTCATTGACGGGCCTGCAGCTGGTGGCCGGACAGGGGGTTGGCAGGGTTACCAAGCCCGGATTGGCTGTTCCGCCGGGGGAGCCTGCCATAAATCCCGGGCCGAGAGCCCTCATAAGGCAGAGCCTGCAGGAGGTCTTTGGTCAGATCCCCGGCTGCAGGGTACAGGTGGATGTACCGGCAGGGGAGGAGCTGGCCAAGAAAACCCTGAACCCGGTGCTGGGGGTCCTGGGGGGAATTTCCATCATTGGCACTACGGGAGTACTGCGGCCCATGTCCGAGGAGGCCTTCAAGGCTTCCCTGGTACCCCAGATTAGCGTGGCCATGGCCGCCGGCTATAAAACCCAGATTTTCGTTCCGGGAAAAATTGGGGAAAGGGTAGCCACCTCATGGGGACTGCCCTCCGCAGCCATGGTTCAGACCAGCAATTTTATTGGCCATATGCTGGAGGCTGCAGCAGACTGCGGTTTGGAGAGGGTGTTGCTGTTTGGGCATATCGGGAAAATGGCCAAGGTGGCGGCCGGCGTGTTTCATACCCACAATCGTATGGGGGACGGCCGGATGGAAGCCATGGCGGCCTATAGCGCAGCGGCTGGAATGCCGCCGGAGGGGGTCCGGGAAATTTTGGCAGCAGTTACCACGGAGGAAGCACTGCCGGTTATTGAACGGTATAAGCTGGAGGACGTATATAATACCATTGCGGCCCGGGCCAGTGTCAGGGCCCGTCGCTATGTATTTGAGAAAATGGAGATTGGTACGGTAATGGTTACCCTCAAGGGGAAGCTCTTGGGCATGGATGACGCGGCAAGAAGGATGGGTGAAGATTTTGGATGGAACATAAAATAATTATTGTGGGCATTGGCCCCGGAAGTGTGGAGTATATGATACCGGCCGCCCTCAAGACCATTGAAGAGGCCAAGGTGCTGGTGGGAGGCAGCCGGGCCATGGAGCAGTACGGCAAGGCCAAGGGACAGAAGCAATGTGTTGTTCGGGCCAATATGCCTGCGGTGATGGATTTTATCCGGCGGGAGCTGCAGACCCAGGATGTGGTGGTAATGGTGTCCGGCGACCCGGGGTACTATTCTATGCTGGAGGCAGTACGGCGCAATTTTGAGGATACGCCCCTGAAGGTTATACCGGGACTCAGCTCCATACAGGTGGCCTTTGCCAAGCTGGGTATGCCATGGCAGGAGGCCGAGCTTCTAAGCATGCACGGCCGCAGTGCTCCCAAGGAGAAGATGGTCTATTCTCCGGGAAAGCTATTGGGCTTTCTGACGGATAAAAATAATAATTCTAAGACGATTCCGGCTTTGCTGAAAAAAATGGGCTGGCCCGGGGGAACTATGGTGGCAATCTGCAACCGGCTTTCCTATCCCGATGAAAAGATTATTATTACCACCATTGGTGAAGCGGCGAAGCTGGAGACTGTGTACTTAAATTGTGTATTGGTGGTGAAGGCAAAATGATATCGTTGGGCATTCCCGATGATGAATTTATCCGCGGCAAGGTACCCATGACCAAGCAGGAAATCCGTATACTGACCATTGTGAAGGCCGGGATAGGACCGGATAGTGTGGTCTGTGATGTGGGGGCCGGTACCGGCTCTATATCTATCGAGGCGGCTCGTCAGGCCGAAAATGGCATGGTATATGCCATTGAGCGTAAGCCTGAGGGGATAGAGCTCATCAAAAAAAATGCAGAAAAATTTGGTGTGAAAAATATAAGGATCATTGAGGCCTATGCCCCGGATGGTATGGAGGAGCTGCCGGAGCTGGATGTGGCGATTATCGGCGGCAGCGGCAGCAATTTGCCGGTTATATTGGATACCATCCACCAAAAGCTGGTGCCGGGAGGTAAAATTGTTATCAACTGTATTACGGTACAGACCATAGCCCAGTGCCTGGAATATATGCGCAACCGGGAGGATTACCGTTATGAGGCCATTCAGGTTCAGGTAAATCAGCTTGAACAGGTGGGGGCCTATGACATGGCCAAGGCCAATAATCCGATTTATATTGTTACTTGTGTGAAAGAGGGGAAATAATTTATGGCAATGGTAAATATTGTGGGAGCCGGTCCTGGCGATCCTGAGCTGATTACGGTAAAGGGCAAGCGGCTGCTGGAGGAGGCCGATGTAATTATTTATGCCGGGTCTTTAGTGCCCAAGGCTTTATTGGGCTATGCCAGGGAGGGCTGTGAAATCCATAATTCTGCCTCCATGTCCCTGCCGGAGGTACTGGAGGTCATTGAAAAAGCTGTGGCGGCAGACAAAAAGGTGGTGCGCCTCCATACCGGTGACCCGGCTATTTATGGCGCTATTCAGGAGCAGATGGATGCCCTTAATAAGAAGGGCATCGATTATCAGGTGGTTCCGGGAGTAAGCAGCTTTTTGGCTACGGCGGCAGCTTTGAAGCAGGAATACACCCTGCCGGGGGTTACCCAGACGGTAATAATTACCCGCAACGAAGGGCGCACTCCAGTGCCGGACCGGGAAAAGCTTCGTTCCTTGGCGGCCCACAAGGCCACTATGTGTATTTTCCTGAGCATTTCCATGCTGGGGGATGTGGTAAAGGAGCTGATTGCCGGCGGCTATGAGCCCACTACGCCTATTGCCATTGTCCAGCGGGCCAGCTGGCCGGAGCAGCGGATTTTCCGGGGTACCCTGGAGACCATTTGCCAGGAAATTGAGGGCAAGGGGGTAGACCGTACCTCCATGATTGTTGTCAGTCATGTATTGGGCAGTGACTATGAGCTTTCACGGCTGTATGCCCCTGAGTTCAGTCACGGCTTTAGGGAAGCCAGCCTATGAGATATGCCATCTTTACATCATCAGAAAAAGGGCTGAAGACAGCCGTACGAATCAAGGACCAGCTGAAGGGCCAGGTGGATATTTATGCCCATGAAGGGCTGGGGCCGTCGGAGGGCGTTACCTCCTACAGCCGTTTGGCCGAGGCCGTAAGGAATGAATTCAACCGATACAGGGCCCTGGTGTTCATCATGGCCACCGGGATAGTGGTGCGCTCCATTGCGCCGCTTTTACAGAGTAAAATGACGGATCCGGCGGTAGTGGTTATGGACGAGGAGGCCCGAAATGTAATTAGCCTGTTGTCCGGCCATGTGGGAGGGGCCAATGAGCTGACCCTGACCTTGGCCGATATTTTGGACAGCAATCCGGTTATTACCACGGCAACGGACGTGAACAACAAGCTGGCCCCTGATCTGCTGGCCTCCCGGATGGGCTTGGTGCCTTATCCCAAGAAAAATATACTGCATCTGAATAATGCCCTTTTAAATGAGGCCAAGCTGGAATACATTTTAGATGAAAATATACCCTGCTTCGATGAATACCGGAAAAAGCTGGAGGATAACGGCGTGCTGGTGCAGGTGTGTACCAGTGATGAAATTTCCCAAAGGGCGGTGGAAAGGGGTACCTATCAGGTGATTATCTCGGCTCAGGAATTTCCCGTTAATGAGTGGGTGCTGTATCTGAGGCCAAGGCGGCTGGTGGCCGGTATCGGCTGTCGGCGGGGCACGGGCGTGGACCTGATACGGGGGGCATTGGAGGCCTCCTGCAGCCGCATTGGCTGGAGCATTGACCGCATAGATGAACTGGCCAGCACCACCTTCAAGGCAGATGAGCAGGGGCTGCTGGATATGGCCAGTGAATTAAATAAACGGATTACCTTTTGGGACAACAGTAAGCTGAAGGAACAAATTGACTATTATAATTTGGCGGAATCGGAATTTGTGCGCAAAACGATTGGTGTAGGCAATGTGGCGGAGGCGGCAGCCTTTTGCTGTGTTAATCACGGAATTGAGGCACTGATTAAAACAAAGTATGAGAAAGTGACGGTGGCGTTAGTATGGGAAAAATAACGGTAATAGGTATTGGTCCTGGCAGTATGGAGGACATGACCCCAAGGGCCAGAAGGGCCATTGAGGCCGCTGAGGTGGTGGCCGGCTATACTACCTACATAGATTTGATTAAGCCAATGCTGGAGGGCAAGGAAATAATTGGCACCGGCATGATGCAGGAGGTGGATCGCTGTAAAATGGCAGTGGAGTCCGCTGCTTCAGGCAAGAATACCATTGTGGTGTCCAGTGGCGATGCGGGAGTATACGGCATGGCCGGCCTGGTATTGGAGCTGGTTCTGCAATATCCGCAGGACAGCCGCCCCGAGTACGGCGGCACGGTGGCCGGTGTATCGGCGGTGAATGCGGCAGCCTCTATTTTGGGGGCACCCTTGATGCACGATTTCGCCGTTATCAGCCTCAGTGATTGGATGACCCCCTGGGAGCTTATCCAAAAGCGGGCAAGGCTGGCCGGTGAGGGGGATTTTGTTATTGCCCTGTATAATCCAAAGAGCAAGGCCCGTCCAGATTATATTGACACCATTCAGGAAATCCTCCTGAAATGCCGTGACCCAAAAACACCGGTGGGGATTGTAACCAGTGCCAGCCGCGACCAGGAAAATTGTGTCATTTCCGATTTGGCCCATTTCACCCAGGAGGAAATTGGCATGTTCTCCATTGTAATCATTGGCAATAGCCACACCTATGTAAAGGACGGCTATATGGTAACTCCAAGGGGATATAAGGTATGATTTTCGTAGCGGCAGGTACCCAGGATGGACGGGAGCTGGCCGGTCTGATTTTGGGACAGGGCTATGAGGTTACGGCCTCGGTGGTCAGTGAGTACGGTGAGGAGCTGCTGAGGTGCTACAGCGGAATAAAGGTTAATAATAAAGCGATGGATGAGGCTGGCTTCGTGGAGTATTTTACCCAGCATAACGTGAAATGCTTTGTGGATGCCAGCCATCCTTATGCGGCCAATATTTCCACCAATGCCATGAAGGCCTGTGAACAATGTGGTGTTCCGTATATCAGATATGAGCGGACCATGAGCCGGCTGGACTACGATAAGGCCTATTATGTGGATAGTGTGGAAGCGGCGGCCCAAAGGGCCGGAGAGCTGGGGCGGCATGTATTTTTGACTACCGGCAGCCGCAGTCTGCCCATCTTTGCCCGGGCCCAGGCCCTCAAGGGCTGTGAGGTGGTGTGCCGCATTCTGCCGGAGGCGCAGGTGGTCAGGGAGGCCCGGGAGCTGGGCTTTACCCCGGATCGGATTGTTGCCATGCAGGGCCCCTTTTCCAAGGAGCTGAACCGGGAGCTGTTCCTGAAATATAATGCGGAGGTTGTGGTGACCAAAAACAGCGGCTCCCTTGGTGGGGCCGATACCAAGTTTGCGGCGGTAAAGGAGCTGGGCCTTCCCTTGGTGGTTATTGACCGTCCCCAGGTGGCGTACACCAATATGACGGACAGCTTTGCCGGAGTGCTGGCATTTATTGAGGCGATTATAGCCAAGGGCTGAAATTTCGATATATGATATAAGGAATGTGAAATGATGCATAGGCGAGGAGAGGGGGCGTTGGATGATTCATATTTGTTATGCACTTTCGGATAAGCAGGGAAATTACAGCAAATTTGCCGGGGCCTCCATTTGTTCAATTTTGGAGAATACCTGCTGTCCGGTGACGGTACATATATTGCATGATGGCACCATATCCGAGGAAAATCGGGAACGGTTTGGGAGGCTGGCCCAGGCTTATCATCAGGAAATCATTTTTTATGATGTGCCCCAGCTAATGGCCGATACCCTGGCCAAGGGACGGGATATTTTACCGGCGGGCTGGGACTCCAGACGGTATACCGAAGTCAATATGTACCGGCTGGCTCTGGGAGAGGTGCTGCCGGAGCTGGTGGAACGGGTTATTTTTCTCGATGCCGACACGATTATAAACATGGATATTGAGGAATTATGGCAGGCCAAAACCGGGGCCACAGGCCTGGGGGCGGTGCCGGACTGGTCGGTGCTGGAGCATTTTGGCAAAACCAATGAAATCAGTGAAAGCAACTCCTTTCTGTACGCCAAGGGCTATGCCACCATGCAGACCATATTTAATGCCGGAGTATTGCTGCTGGATTTGACTATTATAAGGAAGCAGGGCAATCTTCTGCTGCGGGGCCTCCAGTTTTTGGCGGATAATGACAAGCAGTGGGATTTCTATGACAATGATATTTTGATTGCCTTTTTTGCCAAGGAATTTTATCATTTGCCCTGGAATTACAATATAAGGGTGAGCTGGGCCCAGGCCTTTGCCCATAATCACTTGGACAAGGGAATTTATCATTATGTGGACCGCAATTATGGTCTTAACCCGGCGGAGGTCTATCATCAGCTGTTTCTCAGGTTCCTATGGAAAACCCCCTGGGTAGATGACCATACCCTTTATAGTGCCTATCAGGTGTCCGCAGGCTATACCATGACCCAGGCCGCCCGTCGGTTGGCGGCCATCCGGCAGATTAATAATAATAGTCGGGGGAAAAAGCGGGTATTGATGGGCCTGGCGGTGGATGAGCCCCGGCTGAGGAAGGATTTTGCCCTGGGGCAGGAGGAGAAATTTGTCCTGCTGGCTCCCGGCCGGAAGCTGGCGCTGGATTATCCGGTGCAGGAATATTATTATTTGGTTTTTTGGTCCAATTATCCGGAGGTCAAGGCATTGATGGAAGGAGCCGGATTGCGGGAGTATCAGGATTTTGCCGATGGGCGGCTTCTCATGCCGGAGCAGACCAGTGACATGGTATTAAATGAACGAAAACTGTTATGGAGCCTGTAGCATAAAATGAATAGCTGGGGCATATATGTCCACTGCCATGCAATATGTTGTCAAATGGTCAAAGATATGCTTGCATAGATATGTGGAATAGGTATAAAATTAGGTTAGGATAGTGTTTTCTTGATATCGGTGGGGTGACTTCCATTATGGCTGTGGGAGTTTGGCCGCCTGTTGTCATTGGATAAAGACTAGCTGGGGGATTTTTTATTCATACCATAGGATTAATTTTGAAAGGATGGTAAGTATGAGCAGGAAGGGTATAGGCAGGTCAAAGACCTTGGTGCGGGCTATACAGGCCGGTATTATGGCCGCCAGTCTGGGGGCATTTTTGCCTATGGCCATGGCATTGCCGCAGGGGGGAATCAGTAATACAGCTACAGTCGCCGTGGATGGCGTAAATATGGATATTACCGGTTCGGCCGCCAATAACGTTATTGCCTGGGACAGCTTTAATATTGCTACGGGGGAAACCGTAAATTTTACTAATACCAATAATTACTTAAATTATGTGGCTGGTAATAATATGTCGGAAATCTATGGTACCATGTCGGGTGGCGGCAAGGTATTTCTCGTAAATCCAAACGGTATTCTGTTCGGGGAAGGGGCTCAGATTAATGTGGGCAGCCTCTATGCCTCCACCCGTCAGCTGAGTGAAGCGGATTTCAACAGCTTTAATGCTGATGGGACCCTGTCCTATGCCGCAGCGGAATCTGTATATGGGGATATCGTGAATCGTACTAAGACTGATTTAGGCACCATGAGTATCACCCTGGAGGGTGATACGGTAACCTTTGCCAAGTCGACGTATACTTATATTGATGATCCTGCAACTGATGAGATTGCTGTGGGAAAAGGTGGAAAGTATACAGTTAATGCCCAGACGGTGAATGTGGGCTATGCTGGTGATACATCGCCAACGGCTGTCACTGAAAAAACAAACTTGACATTTGCCGGCAACGAGAGTCCTACCCTGAATTATTGCAAGCTAATCGACGCAGATGGCTTAAGTGATATAAAAAATGATGGAAAATATATGCTATCTGAGGATGTGATACGGTCATCGACTGACGAACCACTTGACCCATCATATAATATATCAGGCAGCAGTAATTATTTTCATTTCCATGGTGTATTGGATGGTGCCGGACATACGGTAACCTTAAATGGGAAAAGTTTGTTTTCTTATCTTGGTAACGTCGGAGCTGAAATAGGTGTGGCAGAGGTTTATAATCTGAATTTGGCTGGTACCGTAAGTGGCACCGGTACTTCGGGGGCATTGGGTGCTTTGGCCCATATTACCTATGGTTCTACCATTTCCGGGGTAGTTAATAAGGCAAATGTAACCTACAGTAATACGGATAATGACGGTATATTGAGTGCCCAAGTTGGCGGTATTGTGGGTGCTGCCTATGCTACTGAGGATACGACCCCAATTCCTACACTTATAAAAAATTCCGCTAATTATGGCGAGGTATCTGTTGATGCCAAAAAAAATGAAACAACTATATATACTGGTGGTATAGCCGGTGCTATTGCCGATACTGACCTTTACAATGTACATAATGAAGGCACGGTATCCGGCGGAATTTATACTGGTGGCTTGGTCGGCGCTGCTGGCGGCATTGATGGTACTACTCACTTTATCAGGCGCAGCTACAATCTGGGTGATGTTAGTGGCGATACGGCCGGTGGTTTGGCTGGACATATTAATGAAAACATTAAGTTGAGTAGTGTATTTAATAGTGGTAAAGTTCAAGGTGATAACACCTATGGTTCAGCTGGTGGTTTGGTTGGTTCCTACGATGTTGGCAGCAGCATAGAGTATGGCTACAATATAGGGGATGTAGATGCCTTAACAGCCTGTCTGATTTCCCCAGGTCCAGGTGCTACCAAGCCATGGACCTATGGCAGCAGCAAGGTTAATGGAACAGCCATCACCTCATATTGGGATAATATGGGAACAGTCCACGAAAATGCCCAAGTAGCGGACATTAACGATGCCTTTTCCGATAATGAGAATTGGTACACTGGTTATACTGGCAGACTGCCGCTTTTGTCCACCTTCCTGTCCAAGCTCTATATGCCGACGGATGCTACAGTAGAATATGATGGTAATGAGCATGTGCTTTATAATGTGCAGGGAGATAGCACCACAAATCATTTATTGGGTGAGGTAAACAATAAGGGCGTCGGTTCAGAAGAAACGGATACCACTTACGAGTCCAAGCTTTATTCTGACCAGTTTGGTTTTGCCATTGACCGGGTTAATCCTACGTTGACCATTACTGCTCCGCCAAAGCAAGATCCAGAGCAAGGCGGCGGTGAAGAGCAAGGCGGCGGCCAAGAGCAAGGCGGCGGCCAAGAGCAAGGCGGCGGTGAAGAGCAAGGTGGCGGCCA
>NZ_CAMYWM010000029.1 GCF_947302755.1 uncultured Anaerovibrio sp. | reverse complement strand
TGCAATTTTTGGCAGTTTTTTCATGTGAATTCCCCCATATTATTTAATAATACACTACGTACGAAATGATATTTTGCACTACGCCCTTACACGAAATCTAAAGCTTATCTGCATCCTTTGGATTTGCTTCGCTAAGATTTCGTAGTAAAAAAACGACAGGTTGTCTATTAAAAAGAAATTTTTTTCTTATCCAGTGGGAGGCGATAACTCCCACCAGATAAGCTCACGTCATTAGCTTTTTTCAGAACCTAATAGTTTTTTTAGGCAATTATAGCTTATTTCATATACTGAGTGATATACAAAGCCCACTCCGGCCTCTTCCATGGCTTCCCGTTGCTTGTCATTAATCTCCACATAGGGATAAATACCGTAAATAAACGGGAAAAATACGTACAGAAAGTCCTGCTTTGCCTCCTCGGTCATATCCTGACAAAACTTATCAAGACACTTTTTTACCGTCCTTATTGAATTGCCATATACCTTTTTGAATTCCACAAGGCTTTCATATCTGCTGTTGCCCTCCATATCAAAGTGATTCATGGTCATCAGCTTCAGCAGCTTTCCGCGCCGTTCCAGGGTTTGGGCCAGCTTATGGGCCAGTTCATCCCTGGAAAGCTCCTTGTTGTTCCTGCACAGCTTTTCCAGGTCTTCGATCCAAAGCTCGTACTCCTTTTGCATGTACGCCAGAAATATTTCCTCTTTTGTATCAAAGTAGTTATATATTGAAGTACGATTAAGGGAGGTGGCATTGGCTATTTCTTTAATAGTTATATCCTTGAAGCTCATTGTCTCATACAGCTGGGCACAGGCATCAATGATTTCCTCCCGCTTCGCCAGCAAAAATTCCTCTGTAACCTTTGGCATGTCCTTCTCCTAACATCATATGATGAAAGCTTATACAGGTGCTGTCCGGGGCTTTCCCTGAAATTAGGTGAATTCTGCCTGGGACAGCCTCCTGTCTCCGTCCCATTTATGATATAAAATAACTGACACATTGTCAATTTATCATTTTTCCATATACCGGTCCACAAAATCCCGGATTTCCTTAAATGATTTCACACTGTCATCCAGCTCCGGCAGGAGAAGGGCAAAATCGTGGGACATGCCGGGATAGACTGTAAGGGTAACCGCCGTACCGTCAGCTGCAGCCTTTTGGGCCAAGGCAATGCTTTCATCTAAAAACAGCTCATAGCCGCCGGCCTGTATCAGCATTGGCGGCAGACCTGCCAGATTGGCATACATGGGCGACAAACGTACATCATTGGGGGAAAGACCTTTTCCATAGGAGGGATTAAGAATTTCATTATACATACGGGGATTGATTTTTCCCAGTATCAAATCTCTATCAGCATTTTCATTGCGGGATGGCAAATCAGTTTCAAAGGTGGCCCAGGGAGAAGCCAATACCATGGCACCTGGCTGAGGCATATTGTGCTCACGCAGGTAGAGAGACAATTCCAGGGCCAGATTTCCCCCGGCCGAATCCCCAAATACCACAATATCCCGAGGGTCAGCTCCCTTAGCCAAAATATTCTCATAAGCCCTGATGGCATCCTCCAAGGCTGCAGGATAGGTATTTTCCGGTGCAGTTCTATAGTCCACAATATAGCCTGACCTTGCGTCAGTAAGTACCATCTGCTTTACACAGAACAGGCGATGTCCATCCCCCAGGGAATTTATATAACCACCGCCGTGAAATTGCAAAACGATACGCTGGGAGGTGGCAGCAGGATTATTTAATTGCTCCACAGGTAAATTCCCCAGGTTAAGGACTTTATATTCCCAGCCATTGGGAGCAGCGAAATTACTCTTTTTAGTCTGTCCACTTGCCGTTTTGGGCAGGTTAGCCCTCGGCTGAAAAAGCTTGCCCATTTTCTCTGCCACATAGGCCTGTTTTTCCTTATCAGCCATAATCATTCCGTAATCCGGCAGCTGCCATGCTTCAGCCGCCAGAGCTGACCAGCTTGATAGGGTAATGCAGGTGCCCACAAAGCCGGCAAACAGAATTTTGCACAATCTGCTTTTTGCTTTCCACATTTTCAAATCACGCTACCTTTCCATCAGTTCCAAGCCTATGGCTTTTCCCTTATTTTTTGTATTGGTCGGCAAAGGAAAGGCACTTGCCCAGCACTTCCCCGGTTTTTATAAATTCGTAGGTAGGCATCTCAAACAATACAGGCTTCAATACATGATAATCCAGCTTTCCTTTATCATTTAACACCCTTTCCTCGGCAAAGGTGTGGTCAATTTTCAAGATGAAGCTTTCAAAGCTGTCGGTTTCGTACATATCCACCACACTGCATTCCATCCACCCTTCTGCCTTTAGGCAGTTCTATAGACATATTTGTCTTTTGTCCGCCCTGTCCCCTATCCTTTGCCTGTACAATGCCGTAATTCACTGCCATAGCAGAAAGCATACCCACGCCTGTCAGCTTTAAAAAATCTCTACGTTTCATGGATACCCATTCCTTTCCTGTGCTCTACAGTTAGTTATTCATGCTTTAGGAATATTTCCTTATGTATATCCCCTTGGGCATATTGTGCTTTTACATAAAAATGACCTCGTGTCATTTTTATGATATTCTAAAAACGTCACGATGTCAATATAATTTCCCCAAAAAGGTGAAAACCTCTCAAAGTGAGATTTCCACCTTTACTTCTGGCCACAGCCTATCTAAATTCCTTATAGGACTCCATCAGCAGCTGATTTACCTTATCCATATCCATGTAATCATATACTTCATCTGCCGAATACCATTTTATTTGTCCTCCGGCTTCCGTACAATCCGGGAACCGTTCCTTTATGCAAGCCTTGTATTGCTCCTGACTGATGGCTTCCGGAAATGGATTATTCCGATAAAACAAATGTGTTACAGTTCCGTCATAACCACTAAGCCGCCATATCATGGACGCCAGTGCCTCAATGGACAAAGTCTTATCCAAGGATATTGCATACAGGGTTGTTGTTGATTCAAACTCACTGTGCATAATGACTTCATTAAATATGTAATAATACTCCCTGGTCTTTGGATTATAGACTACCCCTGGCTGCTTTGCCGATTCACCAGACATTATATCCGGTATATGGTTATAGCTGCCGTCCTTCAGCTTAATATCCACATGGCGTATTCCCTTGCCCTCCACCAGCTCATCGCATTGAAGCTGAACAATATCATTATTAAATCCTCTTTTTGCCTTTAATATTTCCAGGCTACCATCATGATTAAGATCGGTAACCGCATAGTACCATTTATCACAGTTCGCATCGTATAACGGTTCAACCAACCATCCATTACTCCCTATAATATTTTGCGCCAAAATATCAATTTGCTGCTCCGGTGGCATAGCTGCAGCCAATGCTGTCCCAATGCTCATTAATGCGCCTATCAGCAATGCTCCGATTCTCTTGAACAATTTCATATTATTCCCCCTCATCTGCAAACAGCATTACCTTAACCAATCTGGTGCCTATTAATGTACCTAACGTCATTTTTCGACAAAAATTATTTTAATCCTTCAAAATCACTTGAATAAAAAACACACCTGCTTACTGAGCCATACCCAGTACAACAGGTGTGCATTTTATCCCATGGTATGCTGTTTACTTCTTCAGCTTATCGAATTCCTCCCTGGTGAGATAGGAATCCTGGGTGCCCTTGCGGGTTACGCTAAGGGAAGCGTACCGGGAGGCCTCCTGCATGGCTTCAGGAATATTGCCGGTACGGGAATAATTTTCCACGAAGCAGCCGATAAAGGAATCACCGGCACCAGTGGTATCCACTGCCTCTACCTTGACGGCAGGAACCACCAGATAATCCTCCTTGGTGAGCCACATGGAGCCCTTGGAGCCCATGGTAACAATTACATTCTTCAAGCCCTTGTCCACCAAGGTCTGAGCCGCTGCCCTAATCTCCTCCAGGGTATTGGTTGGCATGTCGGTAAGGATAGACAGCTCCGTTTCATTTGGAACGAAGAAATCGCAGAGACAGGCCTTTTCAATGGACAATTCCTTAGTGGCGGGAGCCGGATTGAGAAGAACCGGAACATTATGCTTTCTGCCTATATCAATGGCGGCATAAACCGTCTCCAAGGGCACCTCCAGCTGTAATACAATAAGTCCACATTCCTGAAGGGCCTCCTCGGCATCCTCCACCACCTCAGGTGTAAGGCAGGCATTGGCCCCCTTATGGATGAGAATGCGATTTTGGGAGGATTCATCCACCAGAATAGTTGCAACACCGTTGGCTACACCGGTAGCTGTCCACACATAATCGGTATTAATATTATTCTCCAAAAAGTTATCCATGGATTTTTCGCCGAATAGATCATCGCCAATGGCGGTAACCATCATAACATCAGCACCTAATTTGCCGGCAGCCACAGCCTGATTGGCCCCTTTGCCGCCACAGGCCGTGTGAAAGCCTGTTGCTTCTCTGGTTTCACCAGCCTCCGGAATCTTATCCGTATAGGAGACAACATCCATATTGGTGGAACCGATAACTGCTATTTTCATTCATATCACCTTATCTTTTAAATGAGACTTATTCAGCAGGAGATTTATACGCCCAGTGAATGTAGTCGAATTAATCCAGAGCTTTGCGGACGTATCCAAGAAGCAAAGCCTATTGGTTAATACGTCCCATGGAAAAGTGTCAGCTATGGGGGCTTTTCTCCCACCTAAAAGGGGAGAGACTTAGCACCCTTTCTCGTGGGGTTCAATTTAGCAACACTGCCCCTTACCACCAGCTTATTGTACAGTCTGGTGCAGGAACGGGCATCGTCACGGTTTTGAATCTGCTCGATCAGCCGTCGTACTGCCAACCGGCCCATTGCCTTGATATCAACGCTGATGGTAGTCAGCCCGGGCGAGAAGGCCTCCCCCAAAGTAATATCATCGAAGCCGATAATCGATACATCGTCAGGTACAGAAAAACCATTCTTCTGTAATGCCTGCATAGCCCCTAAAGCAATCATGTCATTATCGGCAAAAAAAGCGGTGGGCATGGTCCTGCCCTGGGCAATGTAGCGGTTTAATCCCTCAAAGGCCCCTACCACATTGGGCTGAACGTCAAAGACCATATTGGAGTCCAGGGCCAGCCCATTTTCCCAAAGTGTACGGCGAAGGCTCCGGCCTCTAGCCACAAAATTTCTGATACGGGTGTCCCCCTGGAGATAGCCTATACTGGTATGACCATTCTCCAGCAGGTAATTTACAGCCTTTGCCACCGAATCCTCATTATCCATAAGGACGGTATCAAAATTCAGTGACTCGAAATAATTATCCACCATTACCAGGGGCAGGTCGGCATTGGTAAATATGTGGGCATCCTCCTCATTCATTTCGGTACCCACCAGCAATACCGCTGAGGTTGTGTCGTTTAACAGCTCCCGTACATTATCCTCAAAATCGTTGTGGTGCCGATATAAATTTACAATTGATACATCGTAGCCCGATCGCCTGCTTTCAGCCTCTATGCTGTCCAGCAGGGTGGAAAAAAAGGGTGATTCGTTAAAAACCTCTCCGCTGTCACGGTAAGTAACCATCTTGATACGCTTGATTTTTTCATCCTTTATATAGCCGTTTTCACGGGCTATCCTGATGATTTTTTCCGCTGTATCCTTGTTTACTCCCCGCTTATTACTAAGGGCATTGGAAACCGTTGCTACAGAAAATCCGGATAATTCACTGATTTTCTTTATGTTTACCTTCATAGCCGTCCCCTTAGAATACAACACCAGCCCTCAAAATCACGTTTGCGTAAGGACTAAATTCACCGGTACGAATTGCAAACTTCACCTGGGCCGAAAACTCCTTCAATGCATCATGGGGCATGGATTCATGGTCAATGCCCGGCAGCTTTTCACCAACATATGCCTTTAAATTTGGATTTTTTTCATCCATTTCGTCAGCCAGATAATAGTACTCTGCTTCCATTTCTGTAAGCAGGGCATCAAGGGTCTGTTTAAAGGTTGGAACTCCCGGAACCAGGGCCATATCCACAATGGTAACCCCCTCAGGAATAGGCATACCTGCATCACCAATCATTACTAAATCCTTATGTCCCAAGCCTGCTACCAGATAGGAAAGGTCCGCATTTAAAATTCCAGTCTTTTTCATAACAATCGCCTCATCGCTTTCTATCTATCTAAATTAATCCTTGGACTCATTACGTGCCTGAAGGGCCATCTTAGCCTCCATGTTACGCTGGAACTGGTCAATGATAACGGCCAGAATAATTACGAGGCCCTTGATAATCATCTGCCAGAACTCAGATACACCACACATAACCATACCATCGGAAATAACACCGATAACGAAGGCACCTACGATGGTTCCGCCAATTGTACCAATACCACCGGCCATGGAGGTACCGCCCAATACGGCAGCCGCAATGGCGTTCATTTCCCAGGTCTCACCGGTGGCCGGATGAGCGGCCTCCAGCTGGGAGGCAGTAATCAGACCTACTATAGCGGCACATACGGCGGAGAAAATATATACCAGAATCTTTACCTTATCAACCTTGACACCGGACAGCTTGGCAGCCTTCTCATTACCACCGATGGCGAAAATGTGCCAGCCAAATACGGTTTTCTTCAAAAGGATATGGGCAATGATGGCGATAACCACCAAAATCAGGGCACCAACCGGAATTTCGGCAATACGGCTGCCGAAGAAGCTGAAGCCGGTATTTCCCAGGGCTTCATTACCAGCCAGACTGGAATAGGTGGCACCATTGGAGTGAAGCATTGCCCAGCCACGGGCCATGTACATGGTACCCAGGGTGGCGATAAACGGTGCTACACCAAACTTGGTAATAATAATACCATTGAGCCAGCCGATAAAGGCACCCACAATAATGGTAAGAATAACCACCATAGGAACGCTGAAATAAAGGGTTACTCCGGCGAACTGGAGGGTTACACCATTCTGAATCATGCCGCCGGCAATCATGCCGGCCAACCCCACCACGGCACCTACCGACAGGTCGATGCCACCCGTAATTATGACGTAGGTCATGCCGATGGCCAAAATACCGTACAGGGCCACGTGCTTGGCCAACAACAGCAGGGTATTGGTCGACAGGAAATTATCGTTTGCAACGCTGAAGAAAATCAGCAAAAGTACCAATACAATCAAGGTACGGCCCTTCAGGAGGGTCATCATCAATGATGTTTTATCTTTAAACATTTTACTTTATCCACCCTTCTTTAATGCTTCTTCCCAGTATTATGCCCCTCATAGGAAGCCATAACCAGTCTGTCCTCTGTGATTTCATCCCCTGCCAGCTCGGCAGTCTTGATGCCATTGGAAAGGACAATGATGCGGTCCGCAATTGATTTAATCTCCTCCAGCTCTGAGGAAACCACCAACAAGGAAAGACCGGCATCGGCAAAATGATTCATAATCTCAAATACATCGGTCTTGGCACCGATATCAATACCGCGGGATGGCTCATCCAGAAGAAGAATCTTTGGATTAGTCATGATACCCTTGCCAATTACCACCTTTTGCTGGTTACCACCGGACAGGGAAAGTATTGGCAGGCGTTTATCAGCCACCTTGATGTGGATTTCGTCAATGATGTTATCTATATTGGCCTCTTCCTCATCGCTCTTGAGGAAAATCCCCTTGGCATAATTTTTCAGGCTGGACAGGGACAGGTTTTTGCCGATATCCATGGTCTGAACCAGGCCCTCACGCTGTCTGTCCTCCGGAACAAGGGCAAAGCCACGGTCAATCTGCTCAGTAATGCTGTTAATCTGTAGGGTTTCACCATTGAGAATAACCTCACCGGTATGCTCCGGACGCAGGCCCATAATGCACTCAAAGACCTCGGTACGCCCAGCCCCCATAAGGCCGTAAATCCCCAGAATTTCCCCCTTTTTCAGCTTGAAGCTGACCTTGTCCAGTAGCCAGCCGCCGCCCTTCTTGGGCAGGGATAGGTCCTTGACCTCCAGCACAGTCTCCCGCTTGGACCAGTCAATATTGCTGGCCCGCTTAGGATAGCTCTTGCCCTTGCCCACCATTTTCTGGACGATCCAGGAAATATCAATATCCTTAACAGCGGCACTGTCCACCAGCTTGCCATCACGAAGAACGGTAACATAATCACCTATCTGCATGATTTCCTCCAGGCGATGGGAAATGTACACGATGGAAATTCCCTCGGCGGTCAACTCCCGCATAATCTTAAAGAGAACCTGTACCTCCTGCTCGCTCAGAGAAGAGGTTGGCTCATCCATAATCAGGATTTTCAGGTCATCCTGAATCAGATTACGGGCAATTTCAATCATCTGCTGCTGACCAACCCGGAGATCACCTACGATAGTATATGGATCAATTGGATGCTGAAGCTTTTCCATTATCCGCTTGGTTTCCTTCAGGTGATATGCATTATCCATGCCAATGGCACCCTTTTTCCGCTCCTTGGCCATAAAAATATTCTGATAAACGGCCAGATTGGGGAATAAATTCAGTTCCTGATGAATAATACCGATACCATGGTTTCTGGCCTCAGTAACGTCATCAAAATGAACCTTTTCCTCCCCCATGAACAGCTCACCTTCGGATTCCTGCTCAATTCCGGCAATAATTTTCATTAGGGTGGATTTACCGGCACCATTTTCGCCAATCAGTACATTTACCTTCCCCTTGTACACATTGAAGGAAACCTGATCCAAGGCTTTGGTACCCGGATAAATCTTGCTGATTTTTTCTGCGTGAAGGCAGACATCAGGCCCATTTGTTATATTGACTGCCATTTGCAGCTGCCTCCTTTACTTCACAATTAACTCTGCTGGGGTTACGAGAATTTCATCCGGCTTATCTGCAGTGAAGGCACCGGTAAATTCGATGGTCTTACCCTGCAATTCTGCCACATTGGCCGGAGCAATTACGTCCTTTGCCACAACATCGTGAATGCTCTGGGATATTTTAGCCCAATCAACCTGATTGGTGTAATCTTCATATTTAATAAAGCTCAGGCTGTCACGGATAGCTGCTCCCTTGAATACGCTGCCAATCTGGAGCTTGACCACCATTGGTCCATCATAGCCATCCAGCTTAACCACCATGTAGCCTGCCTTCTTTTCCGTGTTGATTTCGGTAACCTGGCCCTTGCCCTTTACCACAAAGCTCAATTCACCGGAATCACCCATGGAATACTTGCCATATTTTTTTGCCACTGATTTCAGGGTACCATTGGCCTCTGTAAGAAGCTTTGGCAGCTCCACAGCCTTTTCCTTCAATTCAGGCACCGCCTGGGAGGTCCAGATTGCCTCCACGGATTCAGCAGCATTAAATGCCTTATTACCGGTAATTTCATCCTCATGGCCAATCTGTACGACCTTTACACAGCCGGTGAGAGAAAATACCATTACCAGACAGATCATAAAAATCAAACTAATTCTCTTTTTCATGATTGTGTTCTCCTCGTTTTCCAATTTTTAAGGAAAAAGGGTGAACCGCCTATTGTCCACCCTCACCCTTGCTTGTTAATACCCTAAGGATTACTCCTTGTACACGAAAGTCTTGAGTTTGTCAACATTCTTTGCAGTGATTGCAATGCAGTCAACAAGCTGCTTCTCATCGAGACCGGTGGAGCCAGTCTTCAGATACTTGTCAGCCTGCTCAACAGCCATTTCAGCAATCTTGGCAGCCTGCTGCAGTGCAGTACCGGTCATATCGCCAGCCTTGATAGCAGCAGCAGCCTCGTCGGAGCCATCAACGCCGATGATAGCGATCTTACCCTGGAGGCCTGCATTCTTAACAGCAGCTACAGCACCAACAGCCATGGTGTCATTACCGCAGATAATACCCTTGATATTAGGGTTGGACTGGAGAATGGTCTCAGTCTTCTGGAAGCCTTCGGTCTGCTCCCAGTTAGCAGTCTGCTGTGCAACCATCTTCATATCCTTGTACTGGTCAATAACCTCATGGAATGCCTTGGAACGAACACCTGCATTGGTATCGGACTCCTTGCCGAGGAGCTCAGCATATTCACCCTTCTCGCCCATCTTCTCTACGAATGCCTCAGCAATAGCCTTTGCACCCTGATAGTTGTTGGCTACAATCTGGGAGATTGCAACACCGCTGGCATTGATTTCACGGTCAATCAGGAAGGTAGGGATACCAGCCTCACGAGCCTTCTTAACAGCTGCTACAGTTGCATCTGCACCTGCGTTGTCGCAGATGATAGCGGCTGCCTTGTCGGAAATTGCATTCTCGAACAGCTCGGACTGCTTGGTAGCGTCATCATCATGGGAAACCATCTTTACCTCATAACCAAGTGCCTTTGCCTTAGCTGCGGCTGCATCAGCCTCAGTCTTGAAGAAAGGATTGGAATGGGAAGGAGTGATAATGTAAATAATGTTGGAACCGCCACCCTTAAGTGCAGTCTTATCTCCTGCATTATCTGCCTTCTTGTCTGCGCCGCAGCCTGCGATGAGCATCATCATCATGCAAAGAGATGCTGCTAACGCCAAAACCTTCTTAAACTTACCCATCTTGTTTTTTTCCTCCTTTAAGATATAATTGGAAAACGTTTATGATTTATCAGGTTTAGGCTCCCTGCTAAATCCTATAACGAGCTTTAAGATGTCCCCCACCTCTTTAGGTGGGGAAAACAAACTACAACAGCTGGCGAGCATATCTCCCAGCTCGTTGAAACGCTAATTGGAAGATTTTTCTTCTAAAGAAGAAAAATTTGAACAATGGCGTTATAATATCAAGTACGGGCCAAGGCCCTATCAATTGAGCTTCTCCAGCCTGCCTTCAGCTGAATGCGTTGCTCCTGACTCATACCTGACATGTATTTTATTCGAGATATACCGTCAAAAACCTTCTTATTGTCAAAAATTCCTACAGAAATTCCTGCGGCATAGGCAGCCCCCATGGCAGACAGCTCCTCGGAATCAGGAACCTCCACCGGCCGGTCAAGGATATCGGCCTGGAACTGCATTAAATACTGATTTTTGGTAGGTCCTCCATCTACTCTGAGGGCCTTCAGTGTCTTGCCGGACTCCTCCTCCATCAGGCCAGCAATATCGGCAATCTGATAAGCTATGGAATCCACCACCGCCCTTACCAGCTCTGCCTTCCCCGTTACCCGGGTAATGCCGGTAAACATACCGGTAGCCTCACTATCCCAATAAGGAGCTCCCAAACCGGAAAAGGCCGGTACAAAATAGGTTTTATCCGCCGGATTGGCTTCCTTGGCTAAGGCCGCCGTTTCCCCGGCACTTTCAATGAGCTCCACATTGTCCTTCAGCCAGGTAATTGATGCCCCGGTATAATTTATATTGCCTTCCAGCACGTATTCCGGCTTCCCATCAAGGCTCCAGGCCAGGGAGGTAACCAACCCCTTCTGACTGGCAATAGGCTTGTCACCGATATTCATCATGACGGAAGAGCCTGTACCGTAGGTGGCCTTTATCATCCCCGGCATATGACAGCCCTGTCCATAAAGGGCAGCATGGGAATCACCAAATACACCATGAATAGGCACTGGCTGTTCTAGTATTCCGTCAAAATCAGTGGTGCCATATAGGGCGTTGGACTCACATACCTCCGGCAGGGCCGCAGGCTTAATGCCAAAGGCCCTACAGATTTCCTCATCCCACATCAGAGTATTGATATTAAACAGCTCCGTGCGGGAGGCATTGGAAAAATCCGTCTTATGGCTCTTACCCCCGGTAAGCTTATACACCAGCCAGCTATCCATGGTACCCACTGCCAATTTACCCTGCTCCATCAAGGCCCGGGCTTCGGCCACATTTTCCACTATCCAGGCCAGCTTGGCCGCCGAAAAATATGGGGATAAGGGCAGGCCGGTATGACTCCTTACAAGGTCACCAAAGCCATCCATGTCCAGCCTCTGACAAATGGCGGCACCCCGGGCACATTGCCAAACTATGGCGTTGTACACCGGCTCCCCGGTCTCACTGTTCCAGGCCATGGCCGTTTCCCGCTGATTACTGATGCCCACTGCGGCAATATCCCGGCCGCTGACCTTGGTTTCTGCCAAAAGCTCCCTGGTAATTTCCAGAAGGTTTTGCCATATTTCCATAGGGTCATGCTCCACCCAGCCCCGTTCATCCACTAGCTGACGATGGCTCTTGTCCACCCGGCATACAGCCCTGCCATTTTCATCAAAGAGCAGAACCTTGGTGCCCTGGGTGCTCTGATCAATTCCTAAAATGTATTTGGCCATATCACAGCTGCTCCGTTACTGTTTTAACAATCCCCTCTGCATCCAGACCGTAATATTTAAAGATTTCCCGCGATTTACCTGTTACCACCGGTGCATCCGGCAAGGTAAGGTTAATGACCTTTACTGGTGCATTGGCGGCGGTAATCTGGGCTACCATGGAGCCCATACCACCATACATGGTATGCTCCTCCACGGTAACTATCAGCTTGGTGTCCTTGGCAGCCTGGATAATAGCGTCCTTATCAATCGGCTTTACGCAATACATATCCAGAACTCTTGCGGAAATTCCCTTGCCGGCCAGCTCCTCAGCTGCCGCCTTGGCATCTCCCACCAGCTCACCGCAGGCGATAATAGTAACATCCGTACCCTCCTTAACCAGGGTTGCCTTATCCAGCTCAAAGGGAACATTGCCCTCCTCGTACACATCTTCTACGGCATTGCGGCCAATGCGGATATATGCCGGCTTGTCATCCTTTAACAGGCTTCGCACCAAGGCCTCTGTCTGGAACCGGTCGCTGGGAAGATATACCCGCATATTAGGCATGGAGCCCATGGTGGCAATATCCGTTGCGGAATGATGGGTCATACCCAGGGCCCCGTAGCTTACGCCGCCGCTGATACCAATCAACTTTACATTGGTATTGGAATAGGCCACATCCACCTTGGCCTGCTCCATACTTCTGGTGGACAGGAAGCTGGCCGGTGATACGGCAAATGGCTTTTTGCCACAGGACGCCAGGCCGGCGGAAATACCTACCAAATTCTGCTCAGCGATACCCACCTCCACAAACTGCTCCGGCCGTTCCTCGGCAAAGGACTTCATACCGGCCGAGCCTCTGGAATCACTGCACAATACGATTATATCCTTATCCTTGGCGGATTCCTCCAGCAAAACGTCATTTATTACCTGCTTATTAGCTATTTTGTTCATAACTGGGCCCTCCTCTCATCAAGCTCCTTCATGGCCTGCTGGTATTCAGCCTCAGTAGGAACCTTGTGATGCCATGCTGCTTTATTTTCAATGAAGGAAACACCACAACCCTTGGTGGTGTTGGCAATAATTACCGTTGGTTTGCCCTTGGTATGCTTGGCCAGCTCCACTGCGTTATCAATGGCATCTATATTATTGCCTGGAATGGAGATAACATTCCAACCGAAGGCGGCCCAACGCTCCTCCTGTTCATCAGCAGTCATAACCTCCTCGGTAGTACCGGAAATCTGCAGGCGGTTACGATCAACAAAGGCCGTCAAATTATCCAATTTATAATGGGCACCGGCGGTAACAGCCTCCCAATTGGAGCCCTCTGCCATCTCACCATCGCCCATAACGGCATATACCCGGTAATCCCGTTTATCCATTTTGCCGGCCATAGCCATACCAACGGCTACAGACAGGCCATGTCCCAGGGAACCGGTATTCATTTCCACACCATTTACCTTATTGTTTGGATGGCCGATAAACTTGGAAAGATACTGGGAATAAGTATCAAAAAGCTCCTTTTTGTCGAAAAAGCCCCGATCAGCCAAAACACAATACAGTGCCTCCACGGAATGGCCCTTGCTGAGTACAAAACGATCCCGATTGGGGTCATCCATCTTGTCCGGAGCCACATTCATCTGCTTATAGTACAGGTCTACCAAAATATCCGTAACGCTAAGGTCACCGCCAATATGACCACAGCCTGCCCTATAAATCAATTCAACAATATCCTTGCGGATATCCAAAGCCTTTGCTTCAAGATTCATAGCTTACTCACCTCTCAAATACGCCTTAACATCTTCCTCTATTGGGTCGTAAAGATCAGGCTTTACCCCAATATATTTACATGCCTCATAAAGTACAGGCACTACATTCTTGTGAATACCTACGCAATGGTGGATATATGGTCCCTCAACCACCTTGGCCTCCAGGCGTTTAATATTTTCCACCTCAATCCAGAGATAGGTTCCCATACACCGTGGGCCTTCAACGCCCTTGGCATTACCCAGCAGCATGGAATACTCGCCGTTGTCGCCATCAAAGCGGCACAGGGTAACATCGCCGTGGCGGGCCTCAGCGGTCAATGAACCTGGATGGTCAAAGGCCAACGGATACGTGAGCTGGGCCTTTTCCTTGGCAATGGAAATTGGCCATGGGCCACAATGCTGCAGCAGCTCACCATTTTCAATATCAGGATGGCGGATAGTCCAATCAGCGAAGAAGGATCGGGTCTCACCCATACCGGCAGCCTCCACCAATAAAGCAGTGATGGCACCGTGAATATCCGTCTCACAAACCACCGGAATTCCCTCATCATTTAACAGGGCATTGGCGGCGCATGGCATAATGCCCAATTCAGACTGGAGAGCGTTCCAGCACTGAATGGCTGCCGCATTACAGCCGTATTTCTTGATGAGGTTGGACATGCCTACCTTAAGAGCAGCAACATTCTCCAATTCATCGTCCTTTACCTTGATTTCCATTTTCTCACGGCAATAGGCCACCACCTGCTGAACCTGGGTTCCCTCTTCCTTGGCTGCCTTTACGGCATCCATCAGTTCAGGCATTGGAATAGGAGCCAGCTGAATGTTAAACCGCTCCAACAGCTCCCCCTCATTGCACATGGTGGTCCAGAAATCATATGGACGTGGGGCAATCTGAAGGATGCGGATGCTTCTGAAGGTCTTAACCACATTACATACTGCCAAGAAATCACGGAGACCCCGCTCAAATACCGGATCGCTGAGACGGCAGTTGGTCATATAAGTAAATGGCACCTGGAAACGACGGAGCACCTTCCCCGTTGCAAACAGACCGCACTGGGTATCACGCAGGCGTACGCCATTGGGCTCCGGACGCTCATCCAAAGGTCCCCACAGAAGTACCGGAACATTCATATCCTTGGCCAGGCGGGCGCATAAATACTCCGTGCCAAAATTACAATGGGGCAAGAACAAGCCATCGATTTTTTCCCGCTTAAATTTTTCCACAATTTTCAGGCGATCCTCTTCGTCGTAAAGGAGCCCTTCCTCGTTAATATCATCGATATCAACGAACTCAACACCCAATTCCTCTAAGCGCTGACGGGTCAGCCCACGATACTTGATGGCATCCGGTGCACTGAAAATACTGCGTCTGGTAGGTGCATAGCCCAATTTAATTTTTACCATGTCTTTTCCCCCTATAAAAATCACACAAAGTTAAATACAAATTTTTACATCCTATTTTTACTGACAACCTCGTTGCCCTATTCCGCTTCTTTTTCTTTTCATGATTATTATAGCTTTTACATATAAATTTTTCAATAAAATTTTAGTATTTTATCCGGTATTTTTTATTGTTTACCCAAGCTTTGAGTATTTGTTGGGTAATTTATCTGAATTTTCAGATAGAAACAATGGGTAATGGGATATTGTCTGTATTTTATATAAAATTCTGTCTAAAATTTATACCTAAATTTTTATATAAATTTTTTAGATATTCCTTAACATTCTCCTCCCTAACAATAGAATGGGGAATTTGACCATAAAAGATGAAAATGATATCCTTAACATCAGGATCTTTACTCCAACTTAAGAGAATGGAGTCTTAGCACCCGTCAGCATCGGATAAATCTCATAAAATGGAGGTCTACTCATATGAGTTTAGATGGTATTTCTATGCATCCCCTGGCCATTGAGCTTGATCGGGCCATCACTGGAGGCCGAATAGACAGGATTAATCAGCCCAATAAGCAGTCGGTTATCCTATCAGTAAGGCAGCCCGGCAGAAATCTTTTGGTACATATTTCAATAAATCCCCAAAATCCCGCTGTTCACCTTATTGAACGGGCCCCGGACAACCCGCCGGAGCCACCCATGTTCTGCATGGTACTCCGCAAGCATATAGAAACAGCCCGAATTGCCAGGGTATACCAGTACAGCCTGGACCGCATTATTATTTTGGACATGGATGTACTGGCTGCCGGCGGACAGATTGTCACCAAATCGCTGGTAGTGGAGCTCATGGGCAAATACAGCAATATTATTTTGGTTCAGGAGGAAAATATTATAGATGTTCTGCGACGGGTGGGGACTAATTCCAGCCGTATAAGAACCCTTCTCCCCGGCGACCCCTACGTGCTGCCGCCGGTACAAAATAAGCTGAATCTTCTGGAATGCACCATGGATGACGTTATAGCCTCCATACAGAATAAACCGGAGCTAAAGCTGAGCAAGGCCATTTTAGACACCTGTCTTGGCTTTGGACCGGTTACCGCCAAGGAAGCCGCTTTTTCAGCAGGACTTCCCCACAATCAGCCGGTATCTGAGCTGGAGGACAGTGATTTCACTTCATTGAGGAATGCCCTGACAGAAATTAAGGAAGCCTTTACAGAACCCTGCGGAGAGGCCTGTTTGGTGGTGGATGCCAATCATAAGCTGTTGGCCACTGCCTCCTTCCCCCTTCATTATTACATTAACGACACCGTCATAAAATTTAGTACCATAAGTGAAATGCTGGCCAAGGCCTCCAGTATTGCCGGCAGCTTTCAGCTGCCTGACCGGGAACGCTTTAAGAAGCTGATAAAAAATGAGCTGAACCGGGCGGAGCATAAGGTGGACAAGCTTAAGGAGGATATTGCCACAGCGGACAATGCGGAGGAATATCGCATCAAGGCCGACAATCTTATGACCTACCAATATCAGCTGAAGGATCGGGCGGATGCTGTGGTAACGGTGATGAATATTTACAGCGAGACCGGTGAAGCCATTTCCATTACCATGGACCAGCGCCTGTCCGTCAGCGAAAACGTGCAGGCCTATTATAAAAAATACGACAAGCTGAAACGGGGCAAGGAGCTGCTGGAGCAGCAGCTAAAAAAATGTCTGGAGGATATAAAATACCTGGCATCCATTGAGACCTCTCTGGAAGCCTCCACCAGTCTGGCAGAAATCAACGATATAAAAACAGAGCTTATCAGCAATGGTATTCTGAGGGAAAGCCTTAAAAAGCACGCCTCAGTTAAGCAATCCCAGCCCTTCAGCTTTACGGCACCGGATGGTACCGTGATTTTGGTGGGCAAAAACAATTATCAAAATGACCGTCTTACCTTTAAGATAAGCAACCCGGGGGACATTTGGCTTCACACCCAGGAGATTCCCGGATCCCACGTAATTATCCGCTGTGACGGTGAGGACCCCTCCGAGGATACATTGCTCCTGGCATCTTATTTGGCAGTTCATTTCTCTCAAGCAGCCAACTCCTCCAAGGTACCAGTGGACTACACCCGCTGCCGCTTCGTGAAAAAGCCCTCCGGGGCAAAGCCGGGCTTTGTAATATTCACCAACCAAAGCACCTTATACGTTACCCCCCAGGAGGAGCTTCTTAATCCTATACTCCTTCAGGCAAGAGAATAAGCAAGAACCATATTTTTCAATTTAAAAAGGACAGCCGGTTCATCAAAAGGATGAATCAGCTGCCCTTTTAAAATATATCTAATTATACAACGAGCGGAAATTGACGATTTCTACCTGATGCTTCTTAACAAGCTGCATAACCGCCGGGGAGGTCATGGCCTGATATTCTGCCTCAAAATCGTGATCCCAGCCCGTAGCCGGAATAAGCTGCCCGTTGTCAGTGCCCGGGTGCATCATCACCTCGGTGATACCCTCCTTTAAATCACTGACTATCTTAAGGAGAGCCGCCTCAGATACGGCCTCGCCGGCCACTATGCCTGCAAAATAATCGGGATATGCCAATCCCCTGGAATGAGCCTTCCCACCGGCCAGCCGTGCCAGGGTGCCCAGTCCAAGGCGGCCAATAAGCTGTCCTATACCCCCAAACTCACCGCTGAAAAGAGGTGCCTTTGGTATACGGACTGCCCTAATGCCAGCCTCCTTTGCCAAATCCAAAACCACATTTATCACGCCGGGCAGTGTGTGCATGTGTTGATGGCTATCCACATGGGTCAGATTAAGACCCGTATTTTCCATCCTTCTCAGCTGGGCACTTAGCTCTGCACGAACCTCCTGCATATTGACATGACCAGAAACCAGCTTCTTCACAAAAGCTGTATGATCATCCACAAATACCCCTTCCTCCGTCACCAGAGAAGGAATTTCGGATGGTGGCAATACTGGGTATCCATTAACCAGTGTAAAATGTATTCCCACGCCAAGCTGAGGGTGGCTTTTACCAATTTCCACCGCTGAATCAAAGGCTTTGGCTCCAGGCATCAAGGTGGCAGAACGCAAAATACCCTTTTCCACAGCCTGCTCTACCCCTTTATTTATAAGCTCATGCCGACCAAAATCGTCAGCATTTACAATCAATCGCTTCAAAAATCTCAATCCAATCTAAAAAACCGTTTTTTACATCAATGTCTAACTAAAATATTATACCGCAGATAGCCTATTTTTTCCATTTTATGAAGAATATTCTCAAATTCAAAAGGACGGCCCCCTGGCCGCCCTAAAAGTCTTTTATTTATACCGTTCCGGCCAACAGGCCTTCAGATATTCACCAATTCTTCCTTCCCTACCATTAGCAGTGGGATGATAATATGTAACACCCTTAAGGGCATTTGGAAGATATTGCTGCTTCACAAAATGATATGGAAAATCATGGGCATACTTGTAATTTATACCATGCCCCAGCTTGGCTGCCCCCTTGTAATGGGCATCCCTAAGATGTTCCGGCACCGGTCCGCAGTTACGATGACGCACATCTGCCAGAGCTGCATCAATGGCCATATAGGCCGCATTGCTCTTGGGAGCCGATGCCACATAGGTTACCGCCTCCGCCAAAGGAATACGGGCCTCAGGCATCCCCACGAACTGAACGGCCTGCACCGCGGCCATGGCCACCACCAGGGCAAAGGGATCCGCATTGCCCACATCCTCGGCGGCGCAGATAGCCACCCGCCGGGCAATAAAGTTCAGATCCTCCCCTGCCGCCAGCATTCTGGCCAAATAGTGAATGGCCGCATCTGGGTCACTTCCCCGCATACTTTTTATAAAGGCGGACACCGTGTCGTAGTGGTTGTCCCCCTTTTTATCGTAATTCTGAATCCGCTCACCAAAAATGGCCTGCAGCAGCTCAATGTTGATTTCGCTGTTGTCATCGATCATGGCTGCCGCCTGTTCCAGCAAATTCAGGGCCATCCGCCCATCGCCACCGGACAGCTGGGCCATAGCCTCCAAGGCTTCATCAGTTATAACAAGCTGACGCTGGCCCAGCCCCCGTTCCTTATCCTCCAGGGCCTGCTTTATCATACGGACCAGCTCCTTGTCAGAAAGGGCGTAAAGCCGTACGATACGTACCCGGCTTAAAAGGGCGTGATTAACCTCAAAAAAGGGATTTTCCGTGGTGGCACCAATGAGAATAAGCCGCCCATCCTCCACGTAGGGCAGCAGCACATCCTGCTGGCTTTTATTGAAGCGATGAATTTCATCAATAAACACAATGGTGCGCTTTTGATAAAACCTCCGGGCCTCCGCCGCCTCATCCACAATTTTCCGTATATCGCCAATTCCCGCCGATACGGCATTCAGCTTTTTAAAATTACTGTTGGTAATAGTGGCCACCATCTGGGCCAGGGTGGTTTTACCGGTTCCCGGGGGACCATAGAGAATCATGGAGGGCAGCTGATCCCTCTCGATCATCTTCCGCAGGTATTTACCTGGGCCCACAGCCTCCTCCTGGCCGATAAATTCCTCAAAGCTGCGGGGGCGCATCCGTTGGGCCAAGGGCTCATAGCTTCTGCTTTCACTTTGTTCAGCCGCTGCAAACAAATCCATACCTAGCTCCATACTACTTCCTTACTCTCCCGTTGAACCGAATCCGCCGGTTCGCTGTCCGCCTGCTCCGGCCCTATCCCCATCCACCGTCAGATAATGGTAGAATATGCCCTGGGCTATTCTGGTTCCCCTGGAAATAACTACCTCCTTATCCCCATGATTAATTAATGGGACCATAATATGCCCCTCATTGTCAGGATTGTCATAATAGTCCGCATCGATAATCCCCTGACTGTTCACGCAGGAAACCGAATACTTGACGGAAATCCCTGACCGCACGTGAATACCCAGGTATTCATCCCTTTGCATATACGCCTTTAGCCCAGTGGGAACCAATACCACCTTATGGGGCACCAGAACCACCTCATCGGCTGCTTCTATATCATAGCCGGCACTGCTGGCCGTTTTCCGCTTTGGCAAATGAATTTCCCGATCCTTATAGGCCTCCACAACCTGAAAGCCTCTTAATTTCTCTGTCATAATAATATAGCTTATTCCTTCTTTTCCTTGTCACCGGTAATATTCTCCACTGGTCTGGCCATGGTAATGGTGGAAATCGCGTGCTTATATACCATCTGCTGCTTCCCCATGGAATCAATAATCACGGTAAAATTGTCAAAGCCCTTTACCAGTCCCTTAATCTGAAATCCATTTATCAGATGAATGGAAACCTGAATATTTTCCTTACGTACCTGATTTAAAATACTGTCCTGTAAATTGATAACCTTTGCTGTCATACAATTACCCCCCATTAACCTTTGAAAAATCTAGCTATATTCCAGGAAACATTATCCGCTAAGCCACGCCCCCGATAAAAGGCCGGATGATACCAATGAACATAGGGCATCCTTCTGTACCAGGTAAGCTGCCGCTTGGCAAAATGCCTGGTTCCCTTTTTTATATCCTCCTCAGCCTGCTCCAGGGTGCCTGTTCCCCGAACATAATTAACCATTTCCTTGTAGCCAATGCCGCCCATGGCCTGACTATCCGGTGATATACCACTGTCCAGCAGCCGGCGGACCTCATGGGCCAGCCCCTGCTGCAGCATGATATTTACCCTGCTATTTATTCTATCATAAAGCTCTTGACGCTGCCAAATAAGCCCCGCCACATAAGCATCATACACCAGCTCATTATCCTTGGCAGTGGAAATCTGCTCACCACCTAACTGATACACCTCCAGGGCCCGGATAACCCGTCGTATATTATTGGCATGAATGCGCTCAGCCGCCTCCGGATTGACTTCCCGCAGCATATCATGGAGAAACTGCCTGCCCCTTTCCTCCCCCAATTTTTCCAGCTTCTGCCTATAGCGGTCATCCCCGGCGGTCTCGTTGAATTGATACCCCTCCAATAGGGACTGTATATAAAGGCCCGTGCCGCCGGCCAATATTGGAATTTTCCCCCGATTATTGATATCGGTAATAATCGGCTTCACCCGGCCAATAAAATCCGCCACATTAAAGGATGCATCCGGCGGCAGAATGTCGATCATGTGATGCACCACCCCATCCCGTTCCCGCATATCCGGCTTGGCGGAGCCAATATCAAAGCCCCTGTACACCAGCTGGGAATCGCCGGAAATAACCTCCGTATTAAACTGCTTGGCTAATTCAATAGAAAGACCAGTCTTTCCCGAAGCAGTAGGGCCCAGCACCACAATAAGCTTTTCCTTTTGCTTTCCTCCCATGCGCCAGCTCCCCTCTCTACAACAATAAAATAGGACTACTGCTATTAATATACCACAAGCAGTAGTCCGTGAAAATATTTTAGACTAAATCCTCTACTTTATTTTGTCTTAATCATATCATGCTCCATCATGTATTCAGCAATCTGGAGGGCATTTAAGGCCGCCCCCTTGCGAATCTGATCGCCGCATACCCAGAAATTGAGACCATGGTCAATGGAATAATCCTTGCGGATACGGCCTACCTCCACATCATCCTTGCCAGAGGTCTCCAGAGGCATTGGATATTCCTGCTCATCAGGATTGTCCCGCAGAATAACCCCAGGGAACTTTGACAAGGCCTCCCGGGCCTTTTCTACTGATACCTCGTCCTCAAATTCCACGTTGACAGACTCAGCATGGCTGCGATATACCGGAACCCGAATAGTGGTGGCCGTAATGCGCATATCCTGGTCATTCATAATCTTCTTGGTCTCGTCAATCATCTTCATCTCTTCCTTGGTATAAAGATTATCCTTGAAGACATCAATCTGAGGAATAAGATTAAAGGCAATCTGATAATGCTTCTTAAGGGATGCTCCAGGAAGAATATTGGCAACCACCTCATTGCCATCATTAATATCCTTTACCTGCTGCTCAAGCTCAGCCATGGCTTCCTTGCCGCCGCCGGATACAGCCTGATAGGTGGACACAACCACCCGCTTAATTTTGGACACGTCATAGAGCGGCTTCAGGGCCATTACCATAATAATGGTGGAGCAGTTTGGATTGGCGATGATTCCCTTGTGCCAGGAAATATCCTCCGGATTTACCTCAGGAACAATAAGAGGAACCTCCGGATCCATCCGGAAGGTACTGGAATTATCAATAACCACCGCACCGGCCTTGGCCGCAGCCGGGCCCAGAGTCTTGCTGATGGAGCCACCGGCAAATAGGGCAATATCAACATCATCGAAGGAATTTTCCGTGGCCTCCTCCACCGTATATTCCTTCCCCATAAACTGAATTTTCTTGCCGGCAGACCGCTTGGAGGCCAGCAGCTTTAATTTGGCAAAGGGGAACCGGCGCTCCTCAATGAGATTTAAAAATTCCTGACCAACGGCACCAGTGGCACCCAAAATTGCAACATTATAATCCTTCATATTTTATTTCCCCCTATATAGTCAAGCCTTCCCCTGAGGGAGAAGGTGTTTGCTTTGCATACGGATAAGCTGTACCTCAATCCATAAATTTATCCAGGCCAATAATAAGTCCCTTATGGCCTAAAATGCTTTTGGCAGCCAGGCATACCCCTGGCATAAAGGAGTCCCGGTTAAGGGAATCGTGGCGAATGGTCAGGGTCTGACCCAATCCACCGAAAATTACCTCCTGATGGGCCACATAGCCTGGCAGACGTACACTATGAATGTGCATACCATCCACATCAGCCCCCCGGGCCCCGGCCACCTTTTCCTTCTCGTCAGGATTTCCCTGAACATGGGCCTTCCGAACCTCGGAAATAAGAGCTGCCGTCTGAAGAGCCGTACCGGAAGGAGCATCCAGCTTCTTATCGTGATGAAGCTCGATTATTTCCACCTCCGGCATATATTTGGCGGCCTGCTTAGCCATCTGCATCATCAGCACGGCCCCTATGGCAAAATTAGGAGCGATAAATACCGGCGTGTCATTGGCCTGGGCCAAAGCGGCCAGCTCCTGCTTCTGCTCATCAGAAAGACCGGTTGTACCGATTACCGGTGCCACCTTATTGTTAAGGGCCAGCTGTGCGCTGCCAAAAACCACATCAGGAACGGTAAAGTCCACCATTACCTGGGGATGTACAGCATCAATAGCCGCCTGCAAATCCCTGGAAAAGGCTACGCCGCAGCTGGGGAGGCCCACTGCTTCACCAGCATCCCCCTCACCCACTATATCAACAGCGCCCACCAGCTCCAGGTCCTTGTCCTCAAGCACAGCCTTTACAACTGCCTGACCCATGCGGCCGTAAGCACCGTTTACCAATACTTTTATCAAGTATAATCCCTCCATACAGTCATGATTGTCCACTGCTGACGCATATGGACATCAAATATTATTTTATATACAATAATACTGTTTGGCAAGAAAATTTTCCATTTTTTCCATTCCAAATATACATATGTCTACAAATAGGCAATTCACGTTACACTATATCATTTCTTTTAACAACTTACCCATGGAGAAAGGCGGAGTAAAGCTTGAAAATAAATCTGCCCCAGCTGTATTTCAGCAAGCTGATGCGGGCCATTACTGAATTTGAGCTCATTGAAAACGGAGATAATATTATGATTGGCGTATCCGGCGGCAAGGACAGTATTTTCCTGGCCTATGCCCTGGCCATGATGAAAATGCGGCTAAAAAAGGAGTTCTCCCTGAGGGCCCTCACCATAAATCCCATGTTCTCGGCAAATTTTGGTGAAG
>NZ_CAMYWM010000028.1 GCF_947302755.1 uncultured Anaerovibrio sp. | reverse complement strand
AGTGCCAAAATCCAATCCATACTCTGCCAATTTAGATGCCAATTGAGGATCAAATGAACTTATTACAGGAAGTGGTAATCCATTCGTACTGTACATATCAGAATTTAAATGTATTATTTCTTTTAAAAATGAACATCCTACTTTTTTTATTCCTTCGGGGCCATCCAATAGTTTACTTGCAGTGTTTGTTAAAACCAATACAGTAGATGCATTTTCTGCAAATATATCCCTTTTATCCGCTGTTTTTATATGATAAGAGATAAAATCATTCGTTGTTAATGTTGACGTTGCAATATTGGCGGTTCCAAATATTAAACCTAAAAGCGGGTCATGCCCCAAGGTTTTTGATCTGTGTCCTAAACTTCCTCCGCCAGACAGTCTACCATCTGCACCAATATTTGCATCGAATGGTACAGGATTAGTAATTATTTCTTCTAATGAAGGATTATAATATCTATGATGCCTATCAGAGTGTTCTTTTCCTTTACCGACTTCTTTTGCAGCTGTCTGATCATCAACCCTCTCTGGGAAAAAAGTCAACAAATGCTGTCGCAAAAGTTGTAACCCTACTACTACAATCATTATCATGAACTCATGTCCGTTTAATGATGTTTTTTCCTCAAAGCTTCTATCTAACTCCATAAGATATTCTGGCGTATTTTCAGCAAATCTTAACAATCTGTTAATTCTAATCAAACCATCATCTATATCATTTACCACTTGTTTATTGACATCTGTTCCTTTTTGTCGAATACTTCTAAACTCATCAACCTCCATTTGTATCAAAGCCTCCTAATCATTGTATAAATAGTATTATATTGAGCATACTTTTGGATTTCATCATTCAATGCCTTATTGAGTTCGTCAAGGCAAACAGCATTTATTTTCTTAGCATTTTTTATTTCTTTTATATATTGTCTAATATAGTCTTTCTCTCTATCTATTTTTACCTGGTATTTTTCCAAAACTTCACTGTAAAAAAGATTATATTTTTCTTTATACTTTTCTTTATTGTGCTTATCCAAGTTGATACCAGCAAATACTATTAATGAAACAATAAACAAAGGTGTTGCTAAAGAAGCCAATCCTGCTGTAGCCCCAGTAGCAGCAACCGCTCCACTTCCTATTGCCCCGCTACCTACTGCCCCACTGCCGGCAGCAATATTAATCCCCTCTATAATAGTCCCAGAATTCACTAAATTTGTTATAAATTTATTTGCCTGACTAGACTCTTTTCTTTTATTATCAATTTCTTTTACCAGGCACTTGTTATCCATTTTATATTGTAAAAACAACTTCTCTATTGCATCACATTGAGCCTCATAATCACCATTTAGCCTAGCAAGATGGTTTTTCAATTTTTCAATTCTATTTTTTATTTTTTGAAGAACAGGCCCACATCGCATAGTAGCTACATAAATTGCAGCCTCATGAGCTTCTTTTTCCTGATCTACAAGCAAATAGTCCGCTATTCCTTTTGCAGTATCCAAAGGTATATTCAAAACACTTTTTACTATTCCTTCATTTGAAGACGCAAGTGAACCACTCAATTTTTTTTCAAATAAATCTTTTATATTCTCGGAATAGGATACCAATCTATCATATTGAATCGATACTTCATCTGCTTTTTTTCCCATATTTAAATGATTGAGTACATCTATAAGGAAGTCCTTATGTTCTTCAATTGTTATGACTACTTTGTCTAACTCAATAATTCGTGTAAAAATATTGGCTTTTACACTTCTAAAATGACTATCCTCATCTAAACACACTAGGCCAGACACAAGTATTAAAGTAGAACTAGGTAAATCAAATAGTTTTAAGGTTTTTGATGCATAGTCTAGTTTTTTTTCAGTTTCCTCAAAATATATTTTTAATAATCCATCTATCTTTTCCTTACTGTACTCAACAGTCCCTGGACTTATACCATTATATCCTTTAGCAATTGAGCCCTTTTCCTCCACATAATCAGGATCTCCAACACCGCCATTAAAAAATGTTGTATTCGACATATAATATAATCACCCTTCCACATATTCAAAATAGTGATTAACGATTACCATGCTTACTCTAATTCTTTATCAGCATACATAAATCCTTTTTTGACAGTTAATTATTAAAAGTGTATGCGTTTCTTTTCTAACTATCTCCTTTATCTCTATCCATTATTTCCGCTATTCTCCCTACTATAATTCAAAGTGCTGACAGTCCTATAATACAAGGCAGTCAGGCACTTTTCCTATAATTAAAATTTATCAATTTTCTCATACTCGGGTTCTATATAACTTATTTTGAAAATGCCGCCATATTTCTTCTGGTCTAGGTAATTCTCTATTCATAAATCCCCCACCATAATGTAAGCAATTCTACACCATTTTCTAAAACCCTTTTTCCAATCGTTAATCCCGTATGCACCACACAAATCAAGCGTAGTTCTTACTACTTCTAAGACCTCCGCCCCTATACGCAAAACGCCCCTCAAAGCCCATATATGGCATTTGAAGGGTGTTTTATTTGTATCAGGGTAGTCGTTATTGTATCTGGTAAAATGAGCCACATAACACAATGGTAATGATTATCGTAATTCCATATTACTCCACCCGTTCAAATCTATACTCCTGCTGAACATCAGGATATTTCTCCCGATCCACTTCGCTCATAAACATATCAAGCGGTCTTGCATAAATCACCTCATCACCATACATAGCCTGATACACAACAAACTGTTCATCGGTCTCAGTGTGTTGAGCAATGGCAATAATCTTATAAAAGGGCTATAGGTATCTTATATTTTTGAGTGACTTGTTCTGTCAGACGAACCGCCAGACATGCATCGACGTCAACATAAATATTAGCCATTGCTGCTCAACCCGCATAAATCTAAATCCTGCTGAGATTCAGAATACTTCTTCTAATCACTTTACACATTAAGTATAACAAAAATGAAGAGTATGCATTCTAAGGAAAGACCTACTGGAATAATCCAACAGGTCTTCCTAATTACAATACTATAATTGCGCATTCCTGTAAAAGTCTTCTGAAAATGGTCCATAATACGACTTACTGTATTCGCTATATTTCTGCATCGTACCATAGAATTTCAGATTATACGCCAAATAAAAGGCCATCTCGCCTGCGGGCATTCTAATTCCAGAATCTGCCCATGAGCCCCAAGGGTCTAGATAATCCCACGTTCCATTCTTATCATGATACATTCGTTTTGTATTCCAGTTATAATAAAACCTATATGTCTTTACACCTGTTATTTTACCTTGACCTCCTGAGTAAAAATCCCGTTCATCACCAACGACACTATCGGCAGAAACAACATTTACTGCAATAATATATTCTGGTGGTGCGTATTTCTGAACATTCAATGATGAACGATCAACATACCATGCGACTCCCATATGGCCATCTACCAAAATAAAATTACTGTCGCCATTTAGGTGTGATGGGTAATTGGCGAACGAAACTGCTGCAAAGCACATGACCACAATAAAAGACAATAATGAGATTACTTTTTTCATACTAATAGCCTCCATTTCATGGACATAAAACATATAGGTTCAAAGATAATATCTTCTAACAAATCCTATGTAACAGTTCTACACATTTTTAGTAAACCCTTTTTTATATAAGTTTTTATAATGCTATAACCGTAAATCACTTCCAAGGACCTCAATGATTGTATCATTAACAATGTATGCATAACCCATGCCCCTGTGGCTATTATAACGAGCTTTAAGATGTCCCCCACCTCTTTAGGTGGGGGGAAACAAATTACAACAGCTGGCGAGCATATCTCTCAGTGCGGACATATCAAAGCAGCAACGATGCTTTGTTAATACGTCCCATGCGAAAGTGTCCTACAAAGCAAGACAATAGTCGAAGCTGAGTAGCTGACACTGACCGCCTCGTGCGACGCGCAGCTAGTCCTGAAAGGGAAACGCTAATTGGAAGCTTTTTCGTCTAAAAAAGAAAGAATTTAATAATTGCGTTATAATAGTCTTAGTGCTGCTGTAAAAGAGTGCGGCAGTTTTCTTTTGCCCGAAATTTGGTGCAGCTGGAAAGAAATATCTTGTTTTTGCAGGATTATGCTGTGGTAGGATAGAATTTACAGGACAAGGTATCATGAATAACCAGTGGGGCTTATATAAGGAGGATTTTTTTATGAAAAGGAAAAACTTTGTGGCAATATGGCTTTGTGCTTTATTGCTGGCAATGAGTACGCTGTGGATAGGCGAGGCTATAGCTGCACAAGCTGAACAGCCATCAGGCATTTCAACGGCTGTAGGGCGGCCAAAAGCTTCCACAAGCTTCAGGGAGGTAATGATTAACCATCCTGATATACAAATATTGGTGGAAAAGTCTATTAAACAGGCATCAATTATCAATCCGGACAGGAAAACCAATCCAGTGCAATCTTTGGATGAGCTCTATGGCTTCCTGGACTATACAGTAACCTGTATGCCTTGGAATATCATGCCGGAGGAACGATATGGAAGCTTTTCCACAAAATGTGATCAGAGCATTCTCTATGTGTACTGGCTTTTGGATCAACCCCTGGAAGAGCTTAAGGACAAAGAGCTGTTCTATCCGTCTGTAGAGTACCTTGAACCGCTATATACGTGGTTGACAGAGTACAACAATACATGGCGTGATTTCCTGGATTCAGAAGCATCGTGGAAACAGGAATATTTGGATATGCTTCTTCGGGATCCATCCTGGAATCTTGATAAGGGTTGGTATGAATCACCGGATAACTGGCATTCATTCAACGAATTTTTCTCCAGAAAGCTGTCAAATGGAAATGCCCGTCCGATTGCTGCACCTGACGACGAGAGGGTTGTGGTTTCACCTGCGGATTCCCTTCCCCAGGGCGTGTGGAATATCGATGAATCCGGAAGCTTCTATGCCGATCCTATTAAAAGGGAAGACGGTGTAATAATTAAGGATTCCACCTTTGTATCTGTTGAGCAGCTGCTGGGGGAGCCGGGAGCTGAGTACGCGAAATTATTTCACAACGGAATATTGACACATACGTATCTAAATTATGATGATTATCACAGATATCATTTCCCTGTGTCCGGAGTCGTTGAAGCAGTATATAAAATTCCTTACGCCAATGCGGTTGGAGGAATTGTTTATTGGGACAAGAATAAAGAGCTGTATGTTTTGGAATCAAATTCCCTTTCATGGCAAAGTGTGGAGACAAGAGGCTGTGTTCTTATAAGGACAGCATATGGCATGGTGGCCGTTATTCCAGTGGGGATGGGGCAGGTTTCCAGTGTTAATTTTATTGAAACGATAAAGCCTGGGACAAAAGTGAACAAGGGGGACGAGCTGGGCTATTTCTTATTCGGTGGTTCCGACTGTGTAATGCTGTTTGAAGGCAAATCCGGTTTTAAGCTGTCTGTAGGGAAAGGTGAAAAAGGCGGTTATTCCGCTGGTTATCGCCATGTCTTCTGTAGGGAAGAATATGGGAGATTTTTGGGTAAATAACCGGCCAAGGCCTAATCAGGACTCATTGAAACAGCGGGGGGCATCTACGCCCTCCGCTGTTCGTGGTGCGCCCAGCATGGATACACTAAAAGTCGTTTTAAAAAGTCGCATATCATCATAAAAGTCCCTTGAAAAAGTCTTGTCGCTTTATTAGGATAAAATAGAGTTATTTTTGAGATTTTAGTTGCTGATTTCTTTGGCAAAATGGGCCGTAAGCTATATTATTTCCATAAATCGGTATAATTGAAATAAAGATCCAGGTATAATAGAGCTAGACATTGCATAGTGAACTGGATGAAAGGGAAAATATATGTTTGAAGAAAAGCAAATGGTTGATTTGCAACCAGATATTCATAAAAAAGTTTGTAATTTCCTTAAAGCATTGGATAATTTAAAAACAATTGAAGGAAAAACACCACCCTATGATGCCATTACTGAGGCCGGAATGGTGTCTTTGTTCGAGATTTGTTTTGAACAGGCATGGAAGGCTATGAAGGAGCGGTTGGAATTTAATGGTTATGGAGAACGGAAATTAGGTTCACCAAATGCCATAATTAAGCTTGCCTTTCAGGCTGAAATGATTGATGATGAAGAGCTTTGGCGTGCGGCGTTAAGGGCACGAAATAATGTGGTGCATTCCTATAGCGATGAAATTGCCCTGTCCATTATTAAAGACACCCAGGATAAATTTATCGCTATGTTTGATAAACTGCGTAAAGAGTTGATTGATAATTGGTTGTGAGGTGCCGGCAATGAATTTGCCCGAAAAGGTTATAGATAAAATCATAGAGCTTGCCAGGAAATATGGAGTTAAAAAGGTGATATTATTTGGCAGCCGCGCCCGGGGTGATAATTGGGAACGCAGCGATATTGATTTGGCCATATCCGGCGGAGATAGAGTCCGCTTTACTCTGGACGTGGATGAATCTGAAATAGTTCCTACGTTGTTGATGTTTGATGTAGTGGACTTGGATGAGCCTTGTAATGAGGAATTGCGGGAGTCGATAAATAGGGACGGAGTTGTGCTATACGAAGAATGATAATCTATTGTCTGAAGCAAAGATAATTGTTGCTGATATGTTTAGGGTAGTTAAAGAAAATTGGCGCGAATTAGCTAAAAAAATGGATTGAGTCGAAATGCAATAGAAAAGATGTGTCAAGCATTTAGAATGGCTGAGAGTTGGATAGTTGATTAAATTTTAAGGGGAAAAATTTATGAAATACGATTATTTAATAGTAGGCTCTGGCCTTTTTGGGGCGGTGTTTGCCCAGCAGGCCAAGGATGCGGGGAAAAGGGTATTGGTTATCGATCGGCGGGATCACATTGGGGGCAATGTTTACACCGAAAGGGTGGAGGGCATCAATGTCCATAAGTACGGTGCCCATATTTTCCACACCAATGATAAAAAGGTGTGGCAATATATAACTAAATTTGGGGAGTTTAACCGCTTCACCAATTCGCCGGTGGCCAACTACAAGGGGGAGATTTATTCTCTGCCCTTTAATATGTATACCTTCAATAAAATGTGGGGGGTGGTGACCCCTGAGGAGGCGGCGGCAAAAATTGCAGAGCAGCGTCAGGAGATAAAGGGTGAGCCTAAAAATCTGGAGGAGCAGGCTATTTCCCTGGTGGGCCGGGATATTTTTGAAAGACTTATCAAGGGCTACACGGAAAAGCAATGGGGCAGGGATTGCAGGGATTTGCCGGCCTTTATAATTAAGCGTCTTCCGGTGCGCTACACCTATGACAATAATTATTTCAATGCCCTTTATCAGGGAATTCCCATGGGGGGCTACACCAGGCTTATAGAAAAGCTCCTTGAGGGGATTGAGGTTCGTTTGGGGGTGGATTATCTGAAGCATTCCTCCGAGTACGGGCAGGTGGCGGAAAGGATTGTTTACACAGGGTCAATAGACGAATTTTTCGATTATAAGCTGGGCACCTTGGAATACCGCAGTGTGCGCTTTGAAAATGAGCTGCTGGACAAGCCAAGCTTTCAGGGGAATGCGGCGGTGAATTACACTGACCGGGAGACTCCCTGGACCAGAATTATTGAGCATAAGTGGTTTGAGTTTGGCAGGGACGAACATGGCAATGCTTTGCCGAAAACTGTTATTTCCCGGGAGTATTCCTCCGAGTGGAAAAGGGGGGACGAGCCCTATTATCCTGTAAATGATGAGAAGAACAGTGCATTATACGCCCGTTACAGGGAAGAGGCGGCCAGGCTCAATAATGTAATATTCGGCGGCCGTCTGGGCACCTATGCCTATTATGATATGGATGTGACCATTGCCAAGGCCCTGGAGGCAGCTCAGGCAGAGCTGGGACAAACATCAATGGGTTAAGCTGGCTGAATTTATCTGGGGCAAAGCTCCCTATGGACAGGCACTCATGTTATTTGACTATATCCGGCGTGGCAGGGAGCCATAATTTTATTTGTCTGCCCCGGATAACATTGTATTCACGATATACGCTGTTGTATAATGATAATAGCGGTCGGACTGGGTACCACAGTCCGATATTTACCATAAGGTGATGGGGGGAGCATAGTTGGAGGAGCAGGATTTTCGGCGAATTTCCGAAATAAGCTATCTTAATACGGAAAATACCTGGCGTTACCGCTCAATTTTGCATTTTTGCTTTAAGCGTCACGAGCATATGCAGACCTATGTTTATCCCGAGGATATTTTTCATGAGTTAAAGCGGGATCCCAATTTTCGGGAGTATTCCTTTGAGCAGCTGGAGCAGGATTTGACCACACTGGTTGGCTGGAAAAACCTTATTCCCCATCAGGAAACCAGCCGGGCCAAATCCATAGTGGATTTCAAGAAGAAACGATATCGCTATCAGTGTACGCCCTATACCGTTGAGATAGAGCGCATGGTGGAAAAGCTTAAAACCATTGGGGAGGAATTTAGCGGTTCCCTGGAGACCACTCAGTTTGACCGTATTTTGCGGGCTTTGCGGGAGTTTTTGGCACCGGAAGCGGCGGTATCTGATGAGGAGCTGCATCAGCTTTGGGAGGATTTGCAGCATTATTTTCATACATTGGTGGAAAATTCCTCCGATTATTTGGCCCATTTAAAAAGCACCAAGGTGGAGGAGCGGATGCAGACCACTGCCTTTATTGTGTATAAGGATCGTTTTACCCAATATTTGCAGAATTTCGTTATTGGCCTGCAGCGTTCAGCCCAGAAGATGGAGAATTTGTTTAAGGGCAGTAATCCGAAATTGGAGGCCGGTCTGTTTCAGCGGTTGACGGATTACCAGCTGTCCATACCCCGTTTGGGGGAGGAAAAGGGGCCCCAGGAATATTTTGAGGATTTTCAGGAAAGCTTTTTGGTTATGCGGGAATGGTTTATGGGCACCAATTACCGGGAAAGCGAGCTGTCGGTGCTGTCCAAGGAAACGGTGGACACCATTCGCCGGATTACTAAATTTGCCCAGCGATTGGCGGAGCAACGGCAGGTTTCCCGCAGCCGCAAGGCGGAGTACCTGCACTTGGCCCACTGGTTTTCTCAGGTGGATACCAAGGAGGAGGCCGACAGGCTAAGTGCCATTGTGTTTGGGCCCACCGGTGGACGCCATTTTTATGCGGAAAGCCGGGAAATGGAGGACATGAACAGTCATATTGAGGAGGAGACGCCAACCCGCCTTGAGCTCAAGCCCCGGGTGAGTACCTATCGTGAGCGTCAGCGTCAGGTGCCTATTCAGGACCATGGGCAGGTTAAAAATGCGGTGCGGGAGGCTTATCTGGCGGAGCAGAAAAAATTGGTGGATACCATAAATGACCTGGCCTCTGATGGGGTCATTGATTTTGCAGCTTTGCCGGTGCTGAGCCGGGAGGTAAGGCAGATTCTCCTGGGCTGGGTGGCCAAGGCACTGCACAGAAATCCGGTTCGCACGGAGCTGGGCACCTTGGTTGAGCTGATTTATGATAAACAAAATCCTGCTTCCATCGTAATTCATTGCGAGGATGGGGATTTTTCCATGCCGGCAATGAGGTTTCGTATCAGGAAAGGACTGCAATGAGCTATGGCAGAGATTAGTGAGCAGGAGGAGCTGCGCCAGGCAGCCCGTATTTTATTGGAAAATCGCTGGGTTGCCCGTCGGGACATGCCGGATGAATATTTATTAATACGCCGTAACGAGAAGCCGCTACGGCAATTTTTTCGTGAAAAATGTGGTTGGCCATTGCTGGTGACGGCCCATTTTTATAAGCTGGAAAAAATTCCTGCCAACCCCTGGGGCTTTATGGGGCTAAAGGCCATGCAGGCCATTGAGGATTATGTGCTTTTGGCCTGTGTTATGGCCTTTTTGGAGGAGTATGAAGCCGGTGGGCAATTTCTGCTGGGGGATTTGGCTGAGGCCCTGCTGGCCTATTATCCCGAGGATGCCCATACCGCCCGTCTAAATTGGGAATCCTATAATTGGCGTAAATCCCTTATCCGGGTGCTGAATTATCTGGCCGAGGAGGGGATCATAAATATTGTGGACGATGAAAGCTCCGGCTTTGTCAATCAGGGCTTTAATGATGACGGGGCCATTGCCGGGGAGGCGTTATACGAGGTAACCACCCTGGCCCGCTATTTTTTGCGGTCCTTTCCCCGGGAGTTATCTGAGTATGCTTCCTGGGCGGATTTGCTGGAGGCGGATTATGTTACGGATGCCAATGAGGAGGCCAGGTCCCTCCGGCATCGCCGCAATCGGATTTATCGGGAGCTGCTGCTGAAGCCGATATTTTACCGCCAGGAGGAATATGAGGCTGAGTTCGCCTATTTGCGCAATCGCCGGGGGCGGCTGGAGGAAATTATTGAGGATTGGTTTGGCCTTCATTTGGAGCTGTACCAAAATGGGGCTTTGGCAGTGTCCCATGAGCAGTCTGCCTGGTTTTCCGACGTTTTTCCCGTACGCTTTCGGGGAATTCACGATATTATTTTGCATGCGGCCCATTATTTTCGTGGGTGTCCCTCTGAGCTGGTCAGCCAGCCCATGACCATTAATCAGTGGCAGGGGCATTTGGCGGAGCTGGCGAAGGCTACAAAGGCCGGCTGGACCAAGGAATATCGGGAAATGAGCCTGAAACGACTGTCGGAAAAATTGTTGGAGGAAATGACGGCCTGGGGCATGGTGAAGCTTGATGAGGATGATCTTGTTACGCTGCAGTCCGCCCTGTTTCGCCATGAAGGGGTATATCCTGGGGATTATGTTGCAGAAAAGGGCAGGAAAAGGGCCAAATCGGGGGATGAACAATGAGTGATAACAGATGGCAGGCTCATAGAGCCGGTATATTAAATTATTGGTATTACGATGAGGTGGAATTTTATTTTGCCGATGGCCGGCTGCTGCTGCGGGGCAGTAATGGCTCCGGCAAATCCGTTACCATGCAAAGTCTGGTGACTGTTCTACTGGATGGGATAAAGCGGGCGGATAGGCTGGACAGCTTTGGCTCCAAGTCCCGTACCATGGATGATTATCTGTTGGGGGAAAAGGAAATAAGCGATTACGATGAACGTACCGGCTATCTGTTTTTGGAATACAAACGGGAAAACAGCGACCAGTATATTACCACCGGTATCGGCCTACATGCCCGCCGTGGCTCCTCCAAGGTGGATTTTTGGGGCTTTATATTGCAAAATGGCCGCCGTATAGGTCATGATATTCAGCTGTATCACGTCAGCAAAAATCCGGAAAATGGCCAGGAGCAAAAGCTGCCCCTGACGAAACGGGAATTGGAAAATGTCATCGGCCAGGATGGACGGGTGACCACGGAACAGCGGGAATATATGGCCATGGTAAATCAATATATTTTTGGCTACAAGGATATTCAAAAATATGAGGAGCTGATGAAGCTGTTGATTCAGCTGCGCAGTCCTAAATTATCCCGGGACTTTAAGCCCAGTGTGATATACGAAATCCTCAATGGGTCCCTGCCGACCCTGTCTGACGATGATTTACGTCCATTGGCGGAAACTCTGGAAAATATGGAAAAGACCCGGCTGGCCATCGAGCAGCTGAAACGGGAGCAGGGGGCTTTTCAGGCGATTTGTACTGCCTATACAGCCTACAATACGGCGGTATTGGCGGAACGGGCCATGGGAGTCGCCAAGTGCGATGATATACTGAATAATCTGGCCAAAAAGGAGCAGCAGCAAAGGGATCTGCTGGCCCAGGCTGCCCAACAGGCCGAAGAGGCCCGCAGCAAACAACAGGAATTGGCTGTGGAGGAACGGGCCCTGCGGCAGGAGCAGGCCGATTTGCAGGAAAATGAGGCCTACAAGGCGGCGGAGAAGAAGAAGGAAACCCAGCTGACCCTGGAGCGGGAGGAAAGGGATTGCCGGCAGCGGGAGGGACTGCTGTCCGATAAGCGCCGGCGGGAGCTGGACCTCTCGGAGCAGGTTAAGGCTGAGGAATATAAGCTCTATGAGGTGGAAAAGCAGGTTGCTGAGGTTTTGGAGGATTTAGGCAATCTGGCCCAGGAGGCGGATTTTTCGGCTCATATGGCCCTCAGCCAGAGCTTTAAGCTAAATGACGGGGATGTGGCCGGTCATTTTATGCTGTGGCGCAATGAGCGGCAAAATCACATCAAGGCCCTGCAGCAGCTGCATAAACGGTTCATAGCCTATGATAATCTTCAGCAGCGGGTTCAGCAAAATGAACAGGAGCTGGGGGAGGAAAATCGCCGTCTGGACCAATATTCTTATGAATATCAGCAGTTAATGGAGGAACTGGAGCGGGAACGGGAAAATATCATTAAGGCCTTTTATGAGTGGAAAACCAGCTGGCAGAGGGTGGTTTCCTTCACCGGGGACCAGGAAAACCAATTGGTGGGCTGCTTGCGTGAGCTGTATTCCTCCAGTCAATGGCTGGAGGTGGAGCAGCATTTAAGTGAAGTAGTCAGCCACCATCAGCGGGAGCTGGATGGAGCCATAGGCCAGGTAAGGGCCGTCATTCAGCAGGTCCGGGAGCAGCTGACCATAGAGCAGGAAGAATTGCAGCACCTTCGGGAGGAGAAGGAGGCTGAGCCGGAGCTGGGAGAGGCCTATAAACAGGCCCGGGCTTCCCTGGAGCAGCATCATATTGCCTTTTTGCCCCTATACGAGGCCACGGAATTTCGGCCCAATGTACCGGCCCAGGTCCGGGAGCGTCTGGAATCGGCCCTGCTGGAGGCTGGTCTGCTGAATGCCATTATTTTGGAAAGCAATGAGATGGCCGGTAAGCTGCCGGAGACTATGCGGGGCAATGTACTGTTTAGCGGTGATGTGGTGATGCTGGCGGATTCTCTGATAAATTATTTGGAGCCGGTTCCGGGTGAAAGCGGTATTTCTGCGGCCCGTATTGCCGATATTTTGGCCAGCATTGTGGTGGATGATAATCTTTATCCGTCTCCTGGCGGTACCTCCCTGAATATTGAAGAGGGGGGCTATTGTCTGGGCAGTATTGCGGGACGGGCAGCGGAACGGCCGGAGGCTTTATTTATCGGCCGACAGGCCCGGGAGAACCACCGTCGTCAGCAAATTGCGGCCAAGGAGCAGGAAATTGCCGGCCTGACTGACCAGCTGACCCGGCACCAGGCTCAGGAGCAGGAGCTGCTGACGAGGAATGAGGAATTGGCTCGGGCCAAGGAGGAATTCCCCTCCCACCAGGGGGCTCAGCTGATTTATGACAAAGCCAGGGGCAAGGCCAATGAAGTAGATCAGCAGCGGCTTCGCCTGCAGGAAAGGGATGAGCAGCAAAAAAAGCTTACCCTGGAGCTGAGGCGGCAGCGGCTGGATATTACGGAAATGCGGGGAGAAACCACTTTGGGCTTTTCGGCCCAGGCCTATGAGGAGGCCCTGTCCCTGATGAATGAATACGGGGAGGAATACAACCGGCTGACTCTGCTCCAGGCGGATTATGCCCATACCGCCGAGCTGGCAGGCCAGCACAGGCAGGATGTGGAATATATCAGCGGCGAGGTGGATATGCTGAAGGGAGAGCTGCAGAAGCAGGAAAACACTATTTCGCAGCTGAAGAAAACCATTGAGGCCCTGACCAGACAGCTGGAGGATATGGATGCTGCGGCGGTTGAGGCCCGAATAAGTGCGGTTATTTCCCGCTTAAATGAAATACCTCAGGAGCTGATGAGGGTCTCCAGGTTGGTGGGGGAAAATGAGCGCAATAAAGCCACCCTTACTGCGGATTTAAGTATTTTGACCAGGCATCAGACGGTGTACGGCCTGCTGCGGGACAAGTGGAAGGGGCTGCTGCAGGCTGAGCTGCAACGGGGCTTTTTTGCCGGGGATAAGAAGGCTTTGCAGAAAATCATCCAGGAACGTCAGAAAAGCCGGGAGACAAAGAGCCTCCATTCCCTGGCCCAGCAGGTGGAAAATCAGTATGCGAAGCATCGGGATGAAATCGCCGAGTACCGGTTTTCCCTGCGGGAGTCCATGGACGAGGTGGGGGACTTCATTTCCCTGTCCCCCGAGGAGGAGCAATTTTTGCCCCGCTGGGAGGCCCTGCGGGATTATGCCGTGCGGCAGCTGGCAGTTACCGACATCGGCGGAAGAGGGCTCAGTCCCTATGAGCAGCTGGACCAGCTGAAGGAGCATTTGCTGGAGCAGGAAAACCTGCTGTCGGAGCAGGACAAGCAGATTTATCAGGAGATAATTCTCAATAGCATCGGCCGCACCATCAGTGAGAAAATATATGGTGCCGAGGACTGGATAAAGAAAATGAATAATCTCATGACCAAAAGCGAGACCTCCAGCGCGTTGCGGTTCAGACTGGAATGGAAGCCGCTGATTGGTGACGATGATGATGAAATGGATACCGCCGAGCTGGTGGAGCTTCTTCACAGTGATCCGGAGCTGATGAAGGAGGAGGATATGCAGCGGCTGGAGCAGCATTTTTCCTCCCGTATCAGAAGGGCCCGGGAGACGGCGGAAATTATGGAAAAGGATGCGGATGCCTTCCAGGCCTCTGTCAGGGAACAGCTGGATTATCGTAAGTGGTTCAGATTTCGGCTGTACTATGACAAGGGGGAGCAGATAAAGCGGCGTGAGCTTACAGATAAAGCCTTCTTCCGGTTCAGTGGCGGTGAAAAGGCTATGGCCATGTATGTGCCCCTGTTTTCGGCAGCCTATTCCCGTTATTTGGATGCAGGCAGTGATGCACCGCGGCTCATTACTTTGGATGAGGCCTTTGCCGGGGTGGATGAGCAAAATATGCGGGATATGTTCAGATTGGTGGAGCAGATGGGCTTTAATTACATTATGAATTCCCAGGCCATATGGGGGGATTATGATGTGGTACCCAGCCTGAATATATATGAATTGCTTCGTCCCCTCAATGCCAATTATGTATCGGTGCTGGGCTATCATTGGAACGGCACCGCCAAGGAGGTCATGGTGGAGGAACCGGAGCATGGATAAGGGACTGCAGGCAGAGGCGGCTAAATATTTTGCGGCTCATCCGGTGCTCCTGCGGCTGGTCAGGGAGTTTGGCCGCAAATATCGCAGCCTGGGGCATTTTGGCGGCGCAGTCAGCCTAAAGCCTTTATCGGAGGAGGAACAGCGGGATTTGGGAGCCTTTTTGCGGCGGGACCTTAAGGGGCAGCCCAAGGTGTCCTTTCGGGAATTTTCCGGGGCATGGGCCAAAACTCGGTTTGAGGCCATTCCTTGTCAGGCTTTTATATTATCCCTGCTGCCCAATAATTTTGTAAGCAAGCAGGAGGAGCGGCAGCAGCAGCAAAGCCGGCGACAGCGCATCCTGGACCGGCTTCTGGCGGACCATCCAGCGGGGCTGGCGGCGGACTGGCTGCAGGCCCTGAACTGCGGTGAGCTGCGGCTGTCCCAGCGGGATTTATATTATAATGTGGAGCTGCTTAACGATGTGGCAAGGGGGCTTGACCTGGTTCCCCATGGGTATCTGCGATTGCCGGTGTTTGCCAACCGGGCTGCCGGCAATCCCCACGCCTTTGATTTTGACCAGCCCGCCGGCCGTCTGCTGCTGCAGGCCCTGGCCTTTTTGGGCGGCTCACCGGTGCCGGTGGCGGCTGATGAACGAACCAGCCTGTTGTATCAATACCATATTATTCGGGATGATATATTGAATTTTGCCACGGTGTACGGCCTGGCGGCCTACAGGGAAGCTGGGGAGGAAATTGCCTATTGGCGGTTCAGTGCCCTGTCCGGCTCACCGCTGAATATTCCCCTGCGGGAAATTATTTTAGCCCATAAAATAGAGCCGGTGGCGGGCCGGAAGGTGCCTGTCTATATTGTGGAAAATTCCGGGGTGTTTTCGGCCCTGCTGGATGCGGTAACGGCCTGTGGCCGGCCTATTCCCCTTATTGCCCTCCACGGTCAGCTTAAGGCGGCCTCCTGGGCTATTTTGGATCGCCTGCACAAAAATGGCGGGAAAATTTTTTATGCCGGGGATTTGGATCCGGAGGGAATCGGCATAGCCCAGCACATTTTGTCCCGTTATGATAATGTGGAGCTGTGGCATATGTCGGTGGAGGATTATCAGGGGGCGGTGCTCGATTTGCCCCCGGGGCGGCTGAAAAAATTACCATCGGCCGTGCATCCCCAATTGGAAGCCTTGGTCCAAGAGATGAAGCGGCGCAGCAAGGTTCTTTACCAGGAAAGCCTGTTGGAGGAAATGATACATGATTTGGTCGAAGGGAAATGACAGCCTATGACTATCCCACGTTTGGCAGGAATTGGGACAATGTAGTTTACCAATGGCCTGACCTGGTGTATCATGTAAATGTGAAATTTTGACGAATAAAGTGTAAAATAAAGGCAGGAATATAGTAAAATGACAGCTGGTATTGATTATAAAAGAGAATTTGAGCGTTGGCTGGAAAGGGCTGACGAGAGCTTACAGAGTGAGCTGAAGGGCTATGATGAATCCCAGATTGAGGACAGCTTCTACAAGAATCTGGCCTTTGGCACAGGGGGACTTCGGGGAATAATCGGTGCAGGCACCAACCGCATGAACATTCATACTGTTTCCAAGGCGAGTCAGGGATTGGCAGCTTATTTGCGTAAAGAGTACGGCAATGAGGCCAGCGTGGTCATTGGTTATGATTCCCGCATTAATTCTGACCTGTTTGCCAAGGTGGCAGCCGGGGTTTTTGCGGCCAATGGGGTAAAGGTATTTATCTGGAACCGGCTTCTTCCGGTGCCTACTGTATCTTATGCTGTAAGGTATTTGGGAGCCAGTGCAGGGGTCATGATAACCGCCTCTCACAACCCTTCCCAGTACAACGGCTACAAGGTTTACGGCCATGATGGCTGTCAGATAACCACCGGGGCAGCGGCTGAAATTCTGGAGGCCATTGAAGCTGTGGATATTTTCGACGGGGTACATGGTGAGCCCTTTGACAGCGGTTTGGCGTCACGGAAAATTACTTATATAGATGAGGCGGTTTTTGACAGCTTCCTGGGGGAGGTAAAGAATCAGTCTGTTCTCTATGGTGACGCCATAGACAAAAATGTATCCATTGTCTATTCCCCTTTGAATGGCACGGGCCTGGAGCCAGTGACCCGTATTCTCAAGGAGGAGGGCTATACCAATATTACCCTGGTGGAGGAGCAGAAAATGGCGGATGGTAATTTCCCAACCTGTCCATATCCCAATCCGGAAATCAAGGAGGCCTTGGCTTTAGGTATTGAGTATTGCCGGAAGACAGGGGCGGATTTGATGCTGGCTACGGACCCGGACTGTGACCGGGTAGGTATTGCTGTAAGGGACCGGGCAGGGGATTATCAGCTTCTCAGCGGCAATGAGGTGGGCCTCCTGTTGTTGGATTATATTTGCGCCCAACGGGTAAAGCACGGTACCATGCCGGAAGGGCCGCTTCTTTTAAAGACGATTGTTACCATTGATATGGCGGATAGAATTGCTGAAAATTACGGTTTGGAAACTATAAATGTTTTAACTGGATTTAAATTTATTGGCGAGCAGATAGGAATTTTGGAGAGCCGTGGCGAGGAACACCGCTATGTATTTGGCTTTGAGGAAAGCTATGGATATCTTACCGGGGGATATGTCCGGGATAAGGATGGCGTGGATGGGGCCTATATGATTTGCGAGATGCTCTGCTTCTACAGAAGTCAGGGCATCTCCCTGTTGGATAAGCTGAATGAGCTGTATGAAAAATACGGCTATTCCCTGAATACCCTTCATAGCTATAAATTTGATGGGCCGACGGGGATGGCCCATATGAAGAAAATTATGGATCATATCAGGAAGCATATTTCCGTGGGCAGCTCCTTTGGGGAAGGCAAGGTCCTTCAGGTGGAGGATTACAGTGCAGGGTTCAACGGTCTGCCCAAGTCCGATGTGTTAAAGATTAAGCTGGAGCACAACAGCTCCTTTGTGGTACGGCCCAGCGGCACTGAGCCAAAGCTGAAAATTTATATTAGTATCAGTGCTGATAACAGGGAAAAGGCGGAGGCTATGGAGCGGCGTGTGGCAGAGGCCTGTCAGCAATTGGTGGCCTCCCTGTAGCCGACCAAGCTTCATCTGAACAAGGTTTCATTTTGTGGGTGAGCATATGGCAAACATGAGTAATGAATGTTGGAAAAACTATATAAAAATCCATGATTTGTGGAAAACAGGGCAATTCCAGAGGGCTGACAGCCTGATGCCGATTTTGCTGGAGGCCGGGGGAAGCCAGGTGTCCAAGGCCCGGCTGCTGGGGGCCTATATTAAGCGGTCCCTGGGGGATGTACTGGGGGAATTGGCGATTTTGGAGGAGCTGCGGGAGGAGGATTGCGCTGACGAACCGGAGCTAAGGGGCAATGTTTATAGTATGCTGGGCCAGGCGTACAATACCATTGGCCAGGCGGATAAGTCGGTAAAGAGCTTTATGCAGTCGGTGGAGGCCGAGACGGGTTGGGCCCAACGGCTGGTGGAATACAGCAATGCCATTTTCGCCGCTGCTGCCCTGCCCAATACAGATCAGGCTTTTTGGCAGAAGCTGTACTCAGGCTATGAGTCCCTGCTGGCCGAAGGGCAGGTGGAGGTGTATCCTCCCCGCAGGTATCGCCACAGCCGTATCCGCATTGGCTACCTTTCCAGCGATTTTAAGGAGCATCCGGTATCAGCCCTGCTGTGGCCCTTGTTGGACAAGGCCAACGCCAAGGAGTTCCAGATATTCTGTTATGGGGGAAACCGGGAGGAGGATTTTGTGACCAAGGCCTTTCGGGACAAGGCCGATGTTTATCGCCAGGTTTATGGCTGGAGCCATGATAAGATTGCCCGCCAGATAAATATTGACGAAATCGATATTTTAGTGGATTTAGGCGGTCATACCAGCAGCAATATGCTGCCGGTGCTGGCTTACCGGCCGGCCAAAATTCAGCTGTCGGCCCTTGGCTGGGTGGGCAGTACCGGTATGAAGGCAGTGGATTATGTTCTGGGAGATGAATATTGTACCCCGGACCGCCGGCAGGCGGCCTATGTGGAGCAGCTGCTGGCGGTAAAGGGCAGCCATTTCTGTTTCCATTTGTTTAACAAAATGCCGGAGGTTACGGAGGCTCCGTGGAAGGACAGGGGCTTTATTACCTTTGGCTGCTTTAATAATTTCAGCAAGGTAACAGATGAAATGCTGGGACTTTGGGGCAGAATTTTGGCCCAGGTACCCAACAGTAAATTGTTGTTGAAGCATAAGCTGTTCGATAATGAAAGCGGCAGGGCGTATACCCTGAAGCGGCTGGAGAAATGGGGAATTCCGTCCAACAGGGTGGAGCTGCGCCCCTTCAGCCGGGATTATCTGCGGCAGTATGGCGATATGGATATTGCCCTGGATACCTTCCCATATACCGGGGGAATGACAACCTTTGAGGCCATGTACATGGGGGTGCCGGTGGTGAGCCGCTACGGCAATAGCCGGGGGCAGCGGTTCGGCTACAGTATGCTCATGAATGTGGGGCTGGAGGATATGGCTGTGGATAATGCTGATGACTACGTATATGTTGCGGCAACATTAGGAAATAATCCTGATATATTGTGTGATTTGCGCCTTCATCTGCGGGAAATGGTGAAAAAATCCCCGCTGATGGATGAGCAGGAATATGCAATTCAGGTGGAAGGCCTTTATCGGCAGCTGATGCAGGATGTGTAACAGCAGGTAGAAGATATGACGGATGACAAGGAGCTTTGTTTACTACAGTACATACATAAAACAGAGGAAAAGCTTCGGGTTTTGCTGCTGGAGAATGTGGAATATATCCCTTCCCTGCGCTCCCTGATGGGAAATGCGGAGCTTTTTGTGGTGGCGGCGGATGAAGCCTTGCCCCATGACGAGCAATACAGGACAATGGATATACATTGGCTTACTGTAAACTACCTGGCGGAAAAGCTGCCTCTGCCGGAGGAGTCATTTGATATTATCATGGGGGAGGAGCTGTTTTTGGAGGCCTGGAATCCCCAGGATATTGCCTCAGGTCTGGGCTCATATCTGAAGGGCACCGGCTTTTTGCTCACCACCTTTACCAATGTCCGCTATTGGCGTAATATCCGGGATATGATGAATGGTCATTTTTATCATGTCTGCACCCATGTATTTACCCGCAATGAAATGATGTCCCTGCTGGGGGCCTCCTTCTTCAAGGATACTTATTTCCTGCCGGTAGAGGGGGCCCGGCAGGATGGGGCATTTATTCAGCAGCTGGAGGCCATGGGCTTTGATAATTCCTTCAATGATTTGTCTGTTAAGACCTGGATGGTTCAGGCCACCAAATCCATTGCTGAGGTAATGGCTCTTAAGCAGCTTTATACCCGGGAAATCCGCCGGGAGCTGGTAAACAGACTGCGGCGGACAGAATATGGTATCAATGTGGCGGAAAATGTGAAGCAGCTGTGGCGTCTCTTTGAAGAGGCCATGATGTTCCCTGAATATGTGGCGGATTTTGTCAGGCAGACCATTATCCGGCAGGAGGAATTTCTTGCTCATTTTATTAATGAGTTAAATCGGTTGGGGCATGAGGATTGGGGAAGGACCTTCCTTAAGGCTTTGGCTTGGCCCTACAGCCCGGAGCCCGCTCTGGCTCAGCCTGGTGAGGAGCTGCAAAAGGGGAGCCTCCCTCCTGGGGAGGTATCCCCGGACAGGAAGATTGCCTTTATTACCTGTGTGAACAAGGAAGAATGGTATGAGGAATGCCAGCTGTTTATTAATCATCTGGCGGTGCCGGAGGGGATGCAGGTGGAGCTAATCCCGGTGCGGGGAGCGGCCTCCATGTGCGCCGGCTACAATTGGGGCATGAAGCAGACCGATGCCCGATACAAGGTTTATATCCATCAGGATGCTTTTATAGGCCACAGGGATTTTATTAAGGAGCTGTTGGCTGTTTTTCAGGACAAAACCATTGGGGCCCTTGGGGTTATTGGAGCCAGAAGCCTGCCCAAAACCGGTATCTGGTGGGATGGAATGCGGACTGTGGGCCGGGTTCTGCATGCCTGTGAGGCAGAAAGTGTGGTGGACAGCCTGTGCCTGGATATTGACGGGCCGTATGTGGAGGTGGAGGCCGTGGATGGTCTCCTTGTGGCCACCCAGGTGGATATACCCTGGCGGGAGGACCTGTTTACGGGATGGCATTTTTATGAGATTGCCCAATGCATGGAGCTTAAACGCCGGGGCTATCGGGTGGTGGTGCCCCGTCAGGAGCCGTATTCCTGGTGCATTCATTGCCCAAAGGAGAAGGCCCTGGACCCGGCCTATAAGGTGTATCAAAAAATATTTTTGCAGGAATATGGCAGTGAATTGCATCCGGAGATAGATTGAGGTATAGAGGATTTTAGTGTTTTTTGGCGAATATATACATGTGTAATATCATGGTTGGATGGTGTGGAAATTGAGCATCGAGGAAAAGAATGGTTCCTGGTCCGGACAGGCGGAGCGGTTTTTGGAGGATGGGGATTTTTCCAATATGCGGGCCAGTGGCCGGGAAATACTGGAGGACAATATAAATAATCCTGAGGGCTGGGCGTTGGTGGCCGAGGCTTCGGTTTATCTTAATGATATGGAAACAGCCGAGGATGCACTGAATCACTTGTGGCACCTCGACTCCCAGAAAAGCGCGTCCCATGCAAGTCTTAGGGGGCTGTTTGCCACGGCCGCCTATTATGGGGCTCAGTTCATGCTGGATAAGGCTATGGATGCCTATGAGCAGCTGTTTAGACGCTTCAATGCCAAGCTTGGAACCGGAGCCTGGGGGGACATAAGCCACAAAATTATGGAGCGGGGCTATGCCTTTTATGCTGATACCTGTCTGTTGGCCGGATACGGTGATAAGGCGGCGGAAGCCACCTTTAAGGCCAGCCGTATCGTTTCGGATATTGATAAAAAGGCCATGTATCACAGCAAAGCCCTGTTTTTGACTAACTATCGGGAAAGTGGCAGTGTACGGCAGTTTGAACAGCATCAGCAGTTTGGCCACCTGCTGAGACCGGAAATGACCTTTCCCCATGATAAGGAAAAAAGGCGGAAGCCGCATTCCATCAGAATAGGCTTTATTTCCCCGGATTTTCGTCAGCATGCCGCTGCCTATTTTTTTACGCCCCTGCTGCGGGATTTTAGCCGGGATGGCTATAAAATATACGCGTATTTTACCGGCAAGGGGGACCATATTACCCAGCGCTTCAAGAAGCTGCCGGATGTGTGGCGGGATATGTACGGCAAAAATACCCTGAGTGTGGCCCGGCAGATTTTTGATGACCGGATTGATATTTTGGTGGATTTGTCCGGCCACAGTCAGAATAATTGCCTGCCTGTCCTGGGATACCGGCCGGCACCGGTTCAGATATCGGGCATAGGCTACGTTAATACCACCGGCCTGGGGGCTGTGGATTATTTCCTGACGGATAATATCTGCTGTCCCGATGTGGGGGACCAGCTTAAATTTACCGAAAAGCTGCTGAAGCTGGAGGGCTGCCATCTGTGCTTTTCCCCTGATATGCTGCGCAGTATGAAGGCGGAGGGGGAGGATACCCCTGCCGGGAAAAACGGATATGTGACCTACGGAAGCTTCAATAATTTTGCCAAGGTGACGGACGAAATGCTGCTCATGTGGCGGAATATATTGGAGGCACTGCCGTCAAAGCTGGTAATCAAATGCAAAACCTGCAGTGTTGAGTCGGGACAGAAAATCATCCGGAATCGGTTCAGGCGCATCGGCGGCAATCCGAAGCTGCTGGAGCTCAGGCCCTTTAGTCAGGATTATCTGCTGCAGTACCGTGATATAGATATTGCCCTGGATACTTCGCCGTACTGCGGCGGCCTGACCACCTGCGACGCCCTGTATATGGGGGTGCCGGTGATTAGCCTTAAAGGCTGCAGCCACGGCTCCAGATATGGGGAAACCATCCTTACAGCTGCCGGCCTGCCGGAGCTGGTCAGCGATGGCAAGCGGACCTATGTCAGCAAGGCGGTTCAGCTGGGACGGCAGGTGGAAAAATTAAATGAATTGCACAGGAATTTGCCCAAAGATTTACGTTTGTCACGTCTGATGGACAATAAGGCATATATGACGGATATAGAGAATAAAATTAGGCAGATTTGGGACCTGTATTGTAAAGTTTAGCTTGCTTTTTTTTATTTTTACATATATACTTGACGGGTAAGGATGTCTCTTTGACCACCTGTAAGTAGGTAAGATTAGTAAGTGTACAGTGGGATGTCAAATCAGAATTATGGGGGATTTTTTAATGGCTTTTGTAGACGAGACTTTAACGTGTAAGGACTGTGGCAAGGAGTTCATCTTTAGCGCAGGAGAACAGGAATTTTATGCAGAGAAGGGCTTTGAGAACAAGCCTGTACGCTGCCGTGATTGCCGCGACAAGAGACGTCGCAGCCGTGATGGCGAAGGTGGCAGGGAGCAGCGTCAGATGTTTACTGTAGTATGCGCTGAGTGCGGCAAGGAGACTGAGGTTCCATTCGAGCCTAAGAACGACCGTCCTGTATATTGCCGTGATTGCTTCCAGGCAAAGAGAAACGGTTAATTGTTTAACTGAATTAGTTATGGCGAAGAAGCCCGGAAGTGTTTTGCTCCGGGCTTCTCTTGCACATAAATGGTTTATGTATCATAAGGGAGGAAAATTGAACATGTCAAAGAAGATTATGGTGTTGTGCATGGCTGCCCTGATGGCTGTAATGGCTATGGTGGCAGGCTGCGGCAGTGATAAAAAGGCTGCTGATGGGGAAAAGGTTTTGAAGGTTGGCACCAATGCCGATTTTGCGCCTTTCGAGTTTCAGGGTGCTAATCCTAATGCCTATGAGGGCTTCGATATGGATTTGATTCGGGCTGTTGGCGAGGAAATGGGCTACAAGGTTGAGATTAACAATGTGGCCTTCGATGGGCTGATTCCATCCCTGGAGGCTGGCAATATCGACGTTATTATTTCCGGTATGACCATTAATGATGAGCGTAAGCAGAAGGTTCTCTTCTCTGATCCTTATTATAAATCTGGTCTGTCCATCATGGTGGCCAAGAATAATGATGCCATCAAGGGCTTCCAGGACCTGAAGGGCAAGAAGATAGCCGTTCAGATCGGTACTACCTCTGCTACCGAGGCCAAGAAGCTGGGCAGTGCTGAGGTTAAGGAGCTTAACTCCTCTGCCGATACCTTCATTGAGCTGAATGCCAAGGGCGTAGATGCAGTTATCAATGACAAGCCGGTTAATGACAGATACATTGTTGAGTCCAAGAACGATAATGTAAAGGTTCTGTCTGAGCTGCTGACCTCTGAGGATTATGGTATGGCCATCAACAAGAATAATGCTGAGCTTCAGACTAAAATCAATGCAGCGTTGAAGAAGCTGAAGGAAAATGGTACCTATGATAAGATTTATGAGAAGTGGTTTGGTTCAGCTAAGTAAATAAGGGGTTGACCGGGGCTGTTGCGTAGGCGGCAGCCCTTTTTTGTATAAAGAAAACCACGCGATAGTCGCGTGGTTCAGAAAAGCTTTA
>NZ_CAMYWM010000027.1 GCF_947302755.1 uncultured Anaerovibrio sp. | reverse complement strand
ACGATTCTGCACGATTGTTATTTATAGCACATAGGGAAGAAATATTAAAGCAAAGTGTAGAGGTTTTTCGCAGTGTGTTGAAGGAACCAAATTTTGGTGAGCTATTTGTTGGCTCTTATAATAAACCGTCTAGTGCTGAGCATTTATTTGTTTCAATACAAACAGCGGAGTCACGCAAATTATATGAAAATGTTGCAGCAGATTATTATGACTTTATTGTCGTAGATGAGTTTCATCATGCTGCGGCAAAAACGTATCAGAATATTTTAAATTATTTTATGCCCAAAATATTTTTAGGTTTGACAGCTACTCCAGAGCGAAGTGATGGAAAATCAATTTTGGATTATTTTGATGGACGCATTGCGGCTGAAATAAGACTTCCTGAAGCAATAAACAGAAAGCTATTGTGCCCGTTTCAATATTTTGGAGTATCAGATGATGTGGATTTACGCAGCGTTAGGTGGACCAATGGTGGCTATGATAAAACAGAGCTTAGCAATATTTATACTATTGATCTGTATATTGCTTAAAAAATAGAAGGACATATTGTTAATTCTATTAGTTACTATGTGACTAATGCATCAACTATGAAATGTATTGCCTTTTGCGTATCAATACAGCATGCTATGTTTATGTCAGAGTTTTTTAATAAGCATGGGTTGAGTTCTATAGCACTGAGTTCAGATACCCAAAATGATGAGCGAAATAGTGCTAAGGAACGATTATTAAGTGGCAAAATTAAAATTATTTGTGTAGTTGACCTGTACAATGAAGGTGTAGATATTCCTGAAATAGATACTGTATTATTTTTACGACCTACAGAATCTTTAACAGTATTTTTACAACAGCTAGGTCGTGGTCTTAGATTGTGTGAGGGAAAGGATTGTCTCACAGTTTTAGATTTTGTTGGTCAGGCAAATAAAAAATATAATTACGAAGAAAAATTTGCGGCATTACTTTCCAATACTAGACGCAGTGTGAAAACAGAAATTGATAAGGGCTTTCCATCAGTTCCAAGGGGTTGCTTTGTTCAGCTGGAGAAAAAGGCGAAGGAGTATGTACTTGATAATATTAGTCACGCTTTTAATAATCGGGCAAGTATTATTAAACGGATAAATGATTTTGTGAATGAAACTAAACGAATTCCTACATTGAGTGAATTCTTAAAACATTATCATCAGCCTATTTCTACTATTTACAAAAATTACGGTTTTTACGACCTTTGTATGTCAGCCGGAGTCATTGATACATATAATGAACCGATGACTGAGTTGTTCATAAAGAAGGCATTTCCAAAAATTGTTGCCATTAATTCCAGGCGGTGGATCAAGTTTTTACTGAGGTATTTGCCTAATATTAAGACTACCAATATTAGTAGTTTATCAGGATACGAAAAACATTTGTTGTGGATGTTCTATGTTACTGTTTGGAATGTACAGACCTTTGATCCTGCAAGTACAGAAATTCAGGATAATCTAAAACTATTGTCAGATTCTCCAATGGTCCTTAATGAAATAAAAGAAATATTGGAATACAATCTTGATAGGATAGATATTCTTTATAAGCCATTATTATTAGAATATGAGTGTCCATTGGATTTACATTGTTCTTATACCAAGGATCAAATTTTAATAGCTATGGATTACATTAGATTGTCATCCATGCGTCAGGGTGTTTTGTATATCAATGACAAGAAGACAGATTTGTTTTTTGTGACTATTAATAAATCTGATAAAGATTATTCTCCCACAACAATGTATGATGATTATTTTATTAGCGATGAATTGTTTCATTGGCAAAGTCAGAGTACCACATCTGAAATGGCGCCTACGGGACAACGATATATTAACCATAAGCATATGGGGAATACAGTATTGCTTTTTGTAAGAGATTACAAAAAGAATAGTATGGGAACTGCACCTTATATTTTTATTGGTCCAGTAAATTATGTGGCTCATACGGGTAGTCGTCCAATGAATATTACTTGGAAATTGGAGCGAAAGCTTTTGGCAAAAGATGCTATGACATTAAAAAGCAATGTTATGGGTTAATTTTTGGAGGATTTAATGAAAACAATAAATGTAGTAGCAGCAGTAATACGCAAGGGCAATAAGATACTGGCTACCCAGCGGGGATATGGCGAATTTAAGGATGGTTGGGAATTTCCAGGGGGGAAAATTGAGCCTGGGGAAAGACCAGAGGAAGCCTTAAAGAGAGAAATTAAAGAAGAATTGAAGGCGGATATTTTTGTAGGTGAGGATTTGGGAGTAGTGGAATATGACTATCCCAATTTTCATCTGAATATGCGGTGCTTTATGTGTTCTCTTGTTTCAGAGGATGTCACCCTGTTGGAACATGAAGCAATGAAGTGGCTTACGGCAGAAACAATAGATACTGTGAATTGGCTGCCAGCGGATAAGCCAATGACAGAAAAAATTAAAGAAATATTGCGTTGATAAATTTAATGTTTGGGGGGAGAAGATATGATGCAAAAACGGCTTTACAATATTCTTTTCCCCATGTGGTTATTTTACCTTCTGCCCACCGGTGTATGGCTGATTATCTTGCCAGCGAATTTTCTGATAGATAGTCTGGTATTATATTTTGGTGGTAGATATTTGCATATTAAGGATTTGGTAAAACTTTGGAAGCACTGTATTTTTAGAATTTGGGTCATTGGATTTATAAGCGATATTCTGGGGGCCCTGCTGATTTTGGCAGTTGCTTTGCTGGTTGATAAAATTTGTCCTGAATGGAATACATTTTATTTTCCTGGTGCAACTTTAATAGCCGTTCCTGGGGTCCTGCTGTCGGCGGTGAGCATTTTCTTTTTTAATAGAAGATTTGCATTTGTAAATACTGATTTGGACGATAGAATTATAAATAAATTGTGTTGGATACTGGCATTATTTACTGCTCCGCATGCAATGTTGATCCCATTATATGGATAATTAAAAATCACAGGGCTGTTCTCAAATCAGAGAAGGGCCATTGACCGCGGTGTAACGGATTATACGTATTTGTAAATATCGATAACAGTGAACAATTATGGTATAATTTGGTTAAGAAAAAGAGAGGTGCAAGAATGGCCAGAAAAACTTATGATGAACTGACGATTCAGGATAATTTTCTCTTTCAGAAAATTATGCGCAATAAGAGGATATGCAAGCAGACTATACAGCGGTTGCTGGATATCGATATAAAGGATATATCCTATCCGGAGGAAGAAAAATCCATTGATGTTAGATTGGATAGCAAGAGCATTCGCCTTGATGTTTATGTTAATGACGATAAAGGCACTGTTTTCAATATCGAGATGCAGACCACCAAGGACATGGAAGAACTGGTGAAGCGCACCAGATATTACCAGGCCATGATAGACATTGACCTCTTGGAAAAAGGCCAGGACTATGAAGCATTGAACAATACATATATTATATTCATTTGCACCTTTGAGGTATTTACTGGTAAACGCCATAAGTATACCTTTAGGAATATGTGTGCAGAGGATAAGGTCATCGAACTTGAAGATGGTACAACAAAACTGTTCCTCAGCACCAAGGGTGATAAGGATGATGTGTCCATGCCACTTAAGAATTTCCTTGATTATGTGGATGGCCATGCGCCAGCAGATGAACTGATGAAAGAAATTGACACAGTAAAATATACCCAAGAAAGTGGACACGACAAGACGAAGGGATACACCATTACATTTTAGCTTGAAGGAGGACAGAAAATATATTAACGAGATAAAATCCTATAAGGTGTATCCCTAAGTAGTGGACACTGACTTCAAAGGGAGGTATCCTGTGAAATAAACAGTGCAGAAGAATGCATGCGTCCAATTGCTGGACACACAGCATAAGGTATTAACCCTGCAAAATGAACACGAGAAAATAGGTAGAAATCCCATAGAATATACATAAGTCATAGGTTTAAAATCCCTCTTAATGGGCATTTGATCAAAGGGTACTCTTATTCAATGGATTCTACGCAGGAAAGGAATATCCCATGAAGGAGTACACAAACAAAGAAATCAAAGCACTAAAATCCAATCCGTACACATTTAAGGTCACTAGAAACAAGCTGTATTTCAAGGCGGAATTCAAGGAACTTTTCTGGGCAGGCTATCAGGCAGGAAATGCGCCCAGGAAACTACTGGAAGATTTTGGATATGACCTTGAAATGTTTGGACAAAAACAAATTGATAGTATTGTACAGCGGATAAAGAAGGAGGCACTCTCAGGAAGAGGTTTTAAGGAAGGAGAACAGCGTAGACGTAGGCCGGGGGCAGACCGACTGGAAATTGAAGAATCACATTGTGTTGGCAATTTTCCTACCGGAAACTTTGAACGTATGAGAAATGAATTGAAATATCTTAGGCAGGAGGTTGAGTTTATAAAAAAAATTCTCAAAGGCTTATCCAACAAACGAGGAAAGTCATCATGACGGCGCATGATAAATTTGAGGTGATACAAGAAACACTGGCACAGGAAGGTAATCTATTGAGTGTAAAGTTGCTTTGCGATATAGCTGGTGTATCCCGTTCCGGGTATTACCGATGGATACAAACAGCAGATGTACGTGAACGCAGGGAACAACAGGATTGTAAGGACTTTGAGCTTATTTTAAAGGCGTATCAGCAAAGAGGATACAGCAAAGGAGCACGTGGTATATACATGTGCATGCTCCATTGGGAGAAACCTGTTGTTATGAATTTGAAGAAGATACGTCGGCTGATGAAGAAATATGGACTTTTCTGTCCAATTAGAAAAGCGAATCCTTATCGTAGAATGGCCAGGGCACTCAAAAGCAACCAAGTTGCCAAAAACCTGTTGAATAGGGAATTCGTGCAGCATGGAGCAAGACGTGTCCTGCTAACAGACATTACCTACCTTCCCTATGACGGCAAATTCTGCTATCTTTCGACGATTTTGGATGCATATACAAGGCAGATTTTGTCGTATGTACTCAGTGATTCTCTTGAAATTGATTTTGTATTGGAGACAGTTAACAAACTGATTAGTGAACACGGTATATCCTTGGACGCAGAAGCTTTGATTCACAGTGACCAAGGCTGTCATTACACCAGCATAAGTTTCACTCAGCTCGTGAGGGATAAAAAATTGCGTCAGTCAATGTCTAGAAGAGCAAACTGCTGGGACAACGCACCACAGGAAAGTTTCTTTGGACATATGAAGGATGAGATTGACTTGAGTAAATGTAAGTCCTTTCGTGAAGTTAAACAGGTAATTGATGATTGGATGGACTACTATAATAATGAGCGTTATCAATGGCAGCTAGCCAAATTATCCCCAAATGAATACTATATGTACATTACCACTGGACAATATCCTCTAAAGGATGTGTTACAACCAATGAATTAATGTCCATTGAAAAAATATCCCTTTTTCTTAAAATGTCCTTGACAAGGGGTACACTTTACAGAAGTTGAGCTGTCAAAGAGCCGTGATGAATGGAGGCGAGAGTATATGACTTTGGCATTGGAGATAGAAAAAGAGAAAAAGCAGAGCTGGGAAGCTGGCAAGGCAGAAGGTAAGGTTGAAGGTAAGGTTGAAGTAGTAATTGACATGCTAAAAGAAAAGATGTCAATAGATATGATTGCCCGTTTCACAAAACTTACTGTTGACCAGATTAAGGAAATCGGCAAGAAAAATGCACTTCTATAACTGAGAAAATGTGATTTTAGCACTTAGCCTATATGGTTGGGTGCCTTTTTATTTGGGGGGGCTTATGAATGTTAAAAAGATATTGGTGGTTGTTGTTATTGGTATTATTATCCTGAATTTCCGTAATTTTATACCAAGGCGTATCAATTCGGGACATTGACCCCCATACATTCATATTCTTTTCCCCATGTGGTTATTTTACCTTCTGCCCACTGGTGAATGGCTGATTATCTTGCCGGCGAATTTTCTGATAGATAGTCTGGTATTATATTTTGGTGCTAGATATTTGCATATCAAGGATTTTGTGAAGCTTTGTAAGGCTTGCAGCTTTAGAGTGTGGGTTATTGGCTTTTATAGATAAGATAGAGCAGATAAGAGCGATGGAGTCCTTCTCAAAGCCGGGAAGGGCTTTTGGCTGAGAACGCATGTTCATCATGATGGTCGTATTTTTGCTCATGCAACTCTTTTCAAGATTAATCAATAGTGCTAATATACAGATTATAAAGTCGATGGTGGATTATCGAGAAGGGGTGTTTCCAATGGCACAGTTTATCGTAGTAGATTTTGAGTTCACGTATTACAATAAGCCCGTGGGCAGGCCAAATGGCTTTTTTCCGGAAATTATTGAAATCGGTGCTGTAAAATATCACGGGGCCACTGATATCACTAAACTGCAGAGCTTCGTGAAGCCCCATTTTTATCCAAAGCAGGCAAAGGCAGCTATGGAATTCTGTATGATTACCCCCAAGGATATGGAAAAGGGTGTGAATTTTGGCGATATGCTGAAGATGCTGTCTGCCATGTACGTGCCGGGGGAAACCTATTTCGTGACCTGGGGCAATGATGACTACAAGGTATTGTCCCAGGGGTGCTTCCGTCATAAGCTGGCTAATCCTATTCGCAAGGAGGATTGCCTGAATTTGGCTGTAGCTTATAGGGAAATGGCTGGTCTGAAGCGTACGCCGGGCCTTAAAGCCACGATAGAGACTCTTGGCATGTCCTTTGATGGTATCTGGCACACTGCTTTGGATGATGCCTTCAATACAGGCCGCATCCTGCACAAGATGATCGAGATGGGCTGGGATCCCCAGAAATATATGGAAGAGAAAATTCAGCGGAGCGCCTGATGGAAGGATTGCTTCATATGAGCCTCAGCTGCTGTAGAGACCTGTATAAAGATAAATAGACAGCAGGGAATAACCACTGATACATAGAATACTATAACGAGCTTTAAGATGTCCCCTACCTAAAGAGGTGGGGGACATCTTAAAGCTCGTTATAATCCTGGACAGAATGAGATTTGGAGCAAGGCATGGATGATCAGAGTATAGCAGACAATAAAATAAAAAAAGGCACGGGAGAATACTGGCGGGCCATTATTGCCCTGTTTTTCGGCAGCCTGGTGACCTTTGGGGCAGAATATTGCGTTCAGCCTATTATACCCGTATTTACGGATCCCTTTTCCTTGGAGCCGGCTACAGCCAGTCTGGCGGTGTCCTTTGGTACCGGCGGGATGGCCTTGGCCATGCTGTTTATTGCCGAATTTGCCAAGCGGCTGCCCAGAAAAGAGGTAATGTCTATCGCCCTTATTGTGTCGGCAATTTTGGCTGTGATAATGGCCCTCAGCGATTATTTCGGTCTGATTTTAGTGCTGCGCCTTTGTCAGGGCCTGTTATTGGCTGGCTTTCCTGCCATGGCCACGGCGTATATCAGTGAGGAATTTGACAGTTCCATAGTGGGGGCTGTAATGGGGATATATGTCAGCGGCACCTCCATTGGCGGCCTGGCCGGCCGTATGCTGCTCAGCTTTTTTACGGATTTGTATTCCTGGCGTGTGGCCCTGGCAATTTTGGGTACAGCTTATGCCATTATCGGCATTGCCTTTGTGCTGCTGCTGCCCAAGGCCCATCATGTCATTGATGTAAGGGCCCCCTTCTCCGGCTTGGAGGAGTTTAAAGGGCTGTTTGCCAATAAACGCCTGGTGGCGATTTACGCCATTGCCCTAATGGTCATGGGGCCCTTTGTATGTGCCTACAATTACATCAGCTATGTGCTGCTGGCGGAGCCCTATTGCCTCAATCAGACGGCTATCGGCCTTTTTTACCTGCTGTATTTGGTGGGGACCGTTTCTTCAACCCTGATGGGGGCCCTCTCGGATCGTATCGGAAACGGGCCCACGGCTCTGGTTTCCATTTTCGGAATGCTGGTGGGTATCCTGCTGTCCCTTTATCCTTCCCTGCTGGGGATCGTTGTGGGCATGGGGCTGTTCACCTTTGGCTTCTTTGGTGCCCATGCGTCTGCCCTTAGCTGGTCCTGCAAGGTGGACAGCAGCGACAAGGCTCGTATTACAGCCCTGTACATGTTCTTCTATTATATGGGCTCAAGTCTTATCGGCTCCGGGGGCGGCTATTTCTTCAGCCTTTCAGGCTGGAGGGGAATAGTGTTCTTCCTGGTGGGTATTCTGTCACTGGCTCTGCTGGTTAATTTCCTCTTATTGAAAAGAACCAAATGACAATAAACGACAACAGTACATATAGTCATCAAAAAAGGCGTAAGCCTCATTGAATAATGGCTTTTGACAGTCATATCCAATGGGGATTACGCCCTTTTTAATTTTATCATTCTAGATTTTATTTTTTTAATTCCAGGTTGAATTGTTGAAAATTTAGGCTTTAGGTGGTCTGGATTTGGAAACCTTATGCTTCTTGGCCTCATACAGGGCACTGTCCGCCTGCTGGAAAAGGGTAAAGGGATTATCCACATGCTTGGCTGTGGCTACGCCTACGCTGACGGTAAAATGCTCCCCTTTTGGCAAAACATCAGAGGTTTTGACGTACTCCTTTATAGCCTCCGCCGTTTCCTGGGCCGCCTTCAGTCCCTTATTGGGCAGAATAACCATAAATTCATCGCCGCCCCAGCGGCCGGCCGAATCAGTGCGGCCAATATTCTTGCTTATAGCCATGCCCACCACCTTTAGAGCTTCATCGCCCACATCATGGCCAAAGGAATCATTTACCTGCTTAAAATCATCTACATCCAGCATAAGAACGGCCAAATCAGAGGATTGATTTGTGTGATACATCCACATGGCCTGCTCCAGTGCAGCCTCCAGTCCCGCATGGTTCAGCAGAGGAGTCAGGGTATCATGCAAAAGGCCGCTTCGCTCATATTCGATACAGCTCTCAGGGATATTAATTCCCAGCTTGACCGCCTGTGCCAGGCGTTTACAGCTTCTGTAGCCACAGGCATGGCAATTGTAGCTCCGGGATTCAACGGTATTTTTCCGCAGCTTGTAGAACACATCATCCAGGTCATCATCCGAAAACATACCATTTTCTATTTTCTTGTCTGTATATTCCCTGCGAAAGTCATGCCAATCCAGGTAGCTGTCAAAATATTGGGCTATTTTATAAATCGAGTCCTTATTTTGTACTGTAACCTGCTCCGAAAGCCGTTCCTGCTTCCGGATATTGGTTTTGTAATCCACCTCATCCATGGATATTCTTTGATTGGTTCCAGTGCCATAATTGCAGCCCCCTGAACAATTCAGGATATCTATCAGCTCCGGCACCGGCAGCTGGTTGCTCTGACGGTTATAGTATTCATTGAGATAAGGATATACGTGAAAGACGGAATCTATCTGCCGTATCCACATATCCTTGTCGGTAACCCGGACGGTCTCCGTCAGCCCGCCCGGTCGGCTGTATACATGGCCTATCCCTGGCTTCATTCCATCAAAATCCACCTCGGGGTATTGGTCAAGGTCTATGTTCATTTCCTTTAATTTGTGCTTAAGCTTGTCAAAGGTAATATTGTATGATACCAATCTGTGTGTATTTGGATCATTAATTTCATCGGTTTTGGCGATGCATGGAGATAAAAAGGCAATTTTTCCCTTCAGCTTCTCCTTCATCCGCAAATAAATGGCCAGACAAATCAGGGGACTTTGAACAGGGGCCAGGGAAGGCAGCAGCTCAGGCATATAATGCTCGCAATAATTAACAATGGTCGGGCAGGACTGGGCAATAACGGAAGAAAGGGACAGCTCCTCCTTGGCCTTTAGATATGCCCAGGTAGAAATATCAGCCCCGAAGGAAACATCATATATATTACCTACTCCCATGGATTTCAGCCAACCAAATAACCGGTTCAGGTTGGAAAAATTTACCTTGGCCGATGGAGCGACAACGAGATGGATAGGATCCCCCATTGCCAGATCCACAAAAAATCCTCTGTATCATCAGTATAATCACGGGCATTGTGATCACAAATCTTAATGCAGGCACCACAGGAAATACAGTATTTGCTGTTTACCGCTATTTTCCGCTTTCTGTCCAGGGATTTATAGACCCGATTAGCCATATCTACAGGGCATACTTCAATACATTTGTTACAGGCAGTACATTCTTTCTCTATTGTGAAAACCCTACCTTGCACAGCCGGTCCCTCCATCAAAAAATTTTACCACTACACCATATTGTATACTAGCTTATCCATCTTAACAATATATGAGATGATTTTTTTTATTTTTGTGATATACTATTAGTCGTAGAGGAATTATTTTATTTATTGTTTTTTGGGAGGTTTTTTTATGTCAAAGATTTGTAAGAGTTGTGGTCAGTCTGTTGATGATAATACCGCCTATTGCCCCAATTGTGGCAGCTCTGTTCAGGAGGGGCTCCCTTCCACCAATGCAGGTAGTGTGGGGAACAATCCGTATCAGCAGGATGCCCAGTTCGGTTCTACAGTGGCTGCTGGTACAGCCTGGGGACTGGGTGATGACAAGAAGCTGGTCAACAAGATTGCCTATGGCCTTCTGGCCATCCTGTTAGGTGGGTTTGGTGTTCACAAATTTTATACTGGCAAAACCATGTGGGGCATAATATATATTTTGCTCTGTTGGACCGGTATTCCAGCCATTTTGGCACTTGTGGAGGGCATTATTGGCTTTACCACCAAGGATGACGGCCATGGCAATATCTATGCCTAATATATTCTATTAAAAAATGTAAAGCTCCATCAAGTCATGGAAAGTGATTTGATGGAGCTTTTATTTGTGTTAAGCTATTATATTGTTAAATAAATCAACCTGCCAAGTTTGCTATATCTAATCCTTCTACTCGTGAAAATTCACGCTCGTTATCGGCTATGACCAATTTTGGCGTCCAGAAATTTCTGGAGGAATACCTGAAGCTGGCCCCGGAGCCCCAGGCCCGTCAGTCCTCTGAGGGACTTATCAAGCCAGAGGGTAGGATTGGCTCAATGGTGGCCAGGAAGTATTCGGTGATTTCCTCGGGGCTTTCCTGCATATTGCGGGATAGCCACCAGCCTACTGCTTCAACAAATGAGGCTGAAATATGGTTTACCAGGTAATCCTCGGGCAATTTCGAATTTCGGAATTGTCCTTTTTTTGCGTATTGGGTACGGATTAATTTTTTTAGGTTGCCTTTAAAATAACGGAGAAAGAGGTCATTATTTTTGGAGGACAGCAATTCCAGTATATGGTTATCATTTTCCTGTAAATGGCGGAGTAAATGCAAAAAAACAGAATCAGTGGCACTGCCGCATGAATAATGATAATGGCCGTGAGGAAGGCCCATGGCGGTGTCAATAATATGACCGAACAGCCCCTCACAAAGGTCCCGGAGCAGATAATCCTTGGTTTCAAAATGGGCGTAAAAGGTGGTGCGGCCGATGTTGGCAGCATCAATAATCTCCTGGACGGAGATTTGATTGTAATTTTTTTCCGCCAATAGAGAGGTGAAGGCGGCGAAAATTGCCTCCCTTGTTTTCTTCTGTCGTCTGTCCATGGGTATTCCTCCAGATAATATTATGAACGATTTTCCCCAAGTGTTTCGCAGGGAATGATGAACGATTTTTCCCAAGTGTTCCGTAGGGAATTATGAACAATTTTTCCAAAGTGTTCCGTAGCGAATAAAGGAAATTTTTTGATTATTGTACAGCTTAGGATTTGTTTATATACTAAAACAGAACAATATGTTTGGTAATGAACATATCATACAGAAGTTATAAACTATAGTCAAGAAAGATGAGGTCACAGCTATGGTGGAAAAAATCAATAATGTGCTGGCAGGCATTCCCGCCACATTGCTTGGCGGAATAATGCTGATATTCAGCTTTGTGTTATCAATGCAGGAGGTCTATTGGGCCCTGGATCCGGCTTGGCTTACGGTGGTTATCTGCGGTATTCCTTTGGTATATCTGGCCCTTTGGCGGATTGTTCACAATCCGGGTATCAGCAAGATTTCCTCTGCATTGCTGATAACCATGGCTATGTTGGCGGCCATTGCCATTGGCGATTTGTTCGCCGCCGGGGAGGTGGCCTTTATCATGGCCATAGGGGCCATTTTGGAAGAAAAAACCACCCAGCGGGCCCGGAAGGGACTGAAAAAGCTGCTGAAGCTTGCTCCCAGCCAGGGACGGCGGATTCTGGAGGGCAGGGAATATGTGGTGGCCATTGAGGAAATTGCCAAGGGGGATATTTTGCGTATTTTGCCTGGTGAGACCATTCCCGTAGATGGAATAATAGTGGAGGGAGAAACTGCTGTGGACCAGTCCATCATGACGGGGGAGTCCCTCCCTGTGGACAAGGGACAGGGGGATAAGGTGTTTTGCGGTACCATAAATCAGTTTGGTGCTGTGGACATAAAGGCCACCAGAGTGGGGGAGGACAGCTCCCTGGAAAAATTAATTCGCATGGTTAAGGAGGCGGAAACCAAGCAGGCCCCTATGCAGCGTATAGCGGACAAATGGGCCAGCTGGCTGGTTCCCATTGCCCTGGTTATTGCAATAGCTGCCTGGCTGGTTACCGGTGACATCGTCAGAGGGGTAACAGTCTTAGTGGTGTTCTGCCCATGCGCTTTGGTATTGGCTACCCCTACAGCCATAATGGCGGCCATCGGTCAGGCCACCAGACACGGGGTAATTATCAAATCAGGCGAAGCCCTGGAAAGGATGGGCAAGGTGGACACCATTGCCTTTGACAAGACCGGTACCCTCACCCTGGGGCGGCTGGAGGTAAGCGATGTTATTTCGCTGAACCATAACATAGGTGAAGAGGAGCTTTTGGCCCTGACCGCAGCAGCGGAAAGCAAAAGTGAGCACCCCTTAGGTAAGGCCGTTGTGGCCTTTGCCGGACAGAGAAATATCCAATTGCCGGAGGCGGTTAATTTTAAAATGACCAGCGGAAAGGGGATTTATGCCCAGGTCCGGGGGAAAAGGCTATATTGCGGCAATGAAAAATATTTAGGCGAAATGGGCGTTACCCTTGCGCCGCCGGTAAAGGAGCTGCTGCTGCGCCTCCAACGGCAGGGAAAAGCGTCTATCCTGGTGGCTGAGGAAAATAATTGTATCGGTTTGCTGGCCTTGTCGGATATCCTGCGCCCGGAGGCTCAGGCCATGGTCCAAAGGCTGCACAGCATGAATACCAAGGTAGTCCTGCTTACCGGTGATAATTCCCAGGCAGCGGCCTATTTTGCCCAGCGGGCAGGCATCACATCGGTACGGGCCGAACTGCTGCCCGGGGACAAGGTGGCCAATATTGACCAATTGAGTCAGTCCGGGAAGGGCGTCTGCATGATTGGTGATGGAGTAAATGATGCACCGGCCCTAAAAACTGCCACAGGAGGCGTGGCCATGGGCAGCATGGGCAGTGATATAGCGGTGGAGGCGGCGGATATTGCCCTTATGAGTGATGATATCGCCCAAATTCCCTACTTAAAGCGGCTGTCCAACGCTACCGTGAACACAATTATGTTCAGCATCAGCCTGTCCATGTGTATAAATTTTGTGGCGGTAGCCTGCTCCGTATTGGGCTTGCTGACGCCTACCACCGGGGCCCTGGTCCATAATGCAGGCTCCTGCCTGGTGGTGCTGATCGCGGCCTTGCTGTATGACCGAAAATTTGATGTTTAAATTTTCCCAATAATTGTGCAACCAGCAATAAAATCATAATTGTCTTTTATCCGTGTTTCCTATATAATATTTTAGTGAATTTTTAATGACGAGATTTTTTAGACAGTGGAGGAATAGACTTTGTCACAATTGACTGATGAAATAAAGAGACGGCGGACCTTCGCCATAATTTCCCATCCGGATGCGGGAAAGACTACCCTTACCGAGAAGCTCCTTTTATACGGCGGGGCCATTCACCTGGCTGGCTCCGTCAAGTCCAGAAAGACGGCTCACCATGCGGTATCTGACTGGATGGAAATCGAGAAGCAGCGCGGTATTTCCGTTACCTCATCCGTATTGCAGTTTAATTATGGCGATTATTGTATCAATATCCTTGATACCCCGGGCCATCAGGACTTCTCCGAGGATACCTACCGGACCCTTATGGCGGTGGACAGTGCCGTTATGATTATCGACGTGGCAAAGGGCGTGGAGGCACAGACCAAGAAGCTGTTTAAGGTCTGCAAGCAGCGGGGAATTCCCATTTTCACCTTCGTCAACAAGCTGGACCGCTTTGGCAAGGCACCAATTGATTTTATGGACGAGCTGGAACATGTGCTGGGCATCCGTTCCTATCCCATGAATTGGCCAATCGGCACTGATGGCAAGTATTTTGGTGTTTATGACCGCCAGAAAAAGCAGATTGAGCTGTTTGAGGATGATACCTCCCATGGTCAAAATACCCGGGCCTCTGTTACCGGCTCCCTGGATGACCCGGAATTTGCGGAGATGCTGGGCCAGGAAGCCCATCAGACCTTGATGGATGATATTGAGCTGTTGGATATGGCCGGCGAGGCCTTTGATCTGGATAAGGTGGCCCGTGGGGAGCTGACCCCCATGTTTTTCGGCTCGGCTATGACCAATTTTGGGGTCCAGAACTTTCTGGAGGAATACCTGAAGCTGGCCCCGGAGCCCCAGGCCCGTCAGTCCTCTGAGGGACTTATCAAGCCGGAGGATGACCAGTTCTCCGCCTTTGTCTTTAAAATTCAGGCCAATATGAATCCGGCCCATCGGGACAGGTTGGCCTTTATCCGCATTTGCTCCGGTAAATTTGAGCGGGGCATGAGCGTGTACCATAAGCGCAGCGGCAAGGCCATTAAGCTGGCCCAGCCCCAGCAGTTTATGGCCCAGGACCGTCAGATTGTGGAGGAGGCCTATCCCGGGGATATCGTGGGTCTCTTTGACCCGGGGATTTTTGGCATAGGCGATACCCTCTGCGACAATTCCAGGAAGTTTGAGTATGAGGCCTTCCCGGTATTTCCGCCGGAGAAATTCGCCCGGGTAAGTGCCAAGGACACCATGAAGCGCAAGCAGTTTGTTAAGGGCATTGAACAGCTGACCCAGGAGGGAGCCATTCAGCTCTTCCGTCAGGCAGGAGCCGGGACGGATTCCTTTATTGTGGGCACGGTAGGTACCCTGCAGTTTGAGGTGCTGGAATATCGGCTGAAGAATGAGTATGGGGTGGATATCGTTATGAACATGCAGCCCTATGAGGTGGCCCGCTGGCTGACCTATGAGGATGGCCGTGAGGTTACGCCCTCCAGCCTCCGTGGTGCAGATCGGGGTATGTTCGTATATGATCGTCGGGAAAATCCTGTACTGTTGGTAAGCAATGAATGGGCATTGGGGTGGATTACGGACAATAATCCTGACCTGGAGCTCCATACGGTGCCTGTTGACAGAAAAGAAGTGTAAAATTAGGTAGGTAAGAACGTGGCAAATTTTTATATTGATTATGAAAATGTTCATAATGAAGGATTAAAGGGGGTAGAGAAGCTCACCCCTGAGGATAACCTGTATCTGTTTTATAGCGACAAGGCAGATACCCTAAAGATTGATGTGGTACAAAAGCTGTTACAGACCCAGGGCAATCTCCGGTTTACAAAGATTGAAAACGGGGTGGAAAATGCCTTGGATTTTCAGCTGATTACCGCCCTTATGTGTGATTATGCCGCTGATAATAATTATTATATTATCAGCCGGGACAAGGGCTATGATGCGGCCATTACCATGGCCCAGCAGCGGGACCGCAAGGAGATTTTCCGCTGCAAGGATATCAGCTGGGCTCTGAAGCATCAAAATAATGAGGCTATTGACGAAAGTGACCCGGATGTTATTACGGAAATCACCGATGAGATTGAGATTATCCAGACGGTGGAGGAGCTGCTGTCGGACAGTGATTATGGGGAGACCCGGGATAATCCTCCTGAGGAGTCCCCGGCCGGGGGAGAAGCCATGGCTGAAAGCCTTGAGACGCCCCAGAAGCCGGTGACGAGAAAACGGACCCCGCGGCCGCGGGTAGAGGCCAGGACAGAGGACACAGCGGAGGTGGAGGCTTCCCTGCCGGATATTTCCCCTGATGAAAAGGATAAGCGGTCCTATCAGTCCATTTGTACCAAGATTTTAAATACAATTAAAATCAATCACAAGGTGCCCCTTAATTATCATCAGGCGGAGCAGGTGTACAAGGCTTTGCAGCTGACCACCACCAAGATGGAATTTTATCGCAGCCTCAACAGCATTATGGGGCGCAAGGAGGGCAGTGAGCTTTACCAGAAAATCAAGGCTATTTACAAGACTCTGCGGGGAATTTATAAGGCCTCGGTGGCCGCCGCGGAAATGGCTGAGGCTACACCGGAGGCTATGGCGGCCGCCATTGAGCGGGAGCCGGCTGTCCGGGAAATTAATCTGGAGGGAATCGCTTCCCAGCAGTCCATGATGGAAATTGTTATGGAGGCCCTGTCCGAGGAGGCTCTGGCCGGTGAGGATGTGGAGGCCGAGGCGGCGGCTATTGTAGCGGCAGTCACTTTGGCGACAAATGGAGAGGCAACGGAGCAAGCTGCAGCTGGTGAAACACCGAAAGCCGCAGAAGTAACGGAGCCAGACCCAGATGCGGACAATACGCCTGAACCAGCCTCAAGGCCAAGGCGTACATACAGACGTCCGCGAGTACAGACCAGAACCAATACTAATAGTGCAGGCCGTCAGCGGCGCAGCCCTCACCGGTCCGGTACAGCTGCCCGCAGGCGAACCCCTGCACCAGCCGCCCGCAATACCTCAGCCGATGAGTAGAGCAGGGGTTATTCAGTGAGGACTTGTCCCATGGGAGCCCTGACATCTGCTCCGTGGCGCCAAGCCCATTGGCAGGCTGAGATTAAATTTGAAATAGTACATAATGCCCCCTTGGCGTGGGATAACGCAGCAGATCATAATTCACCCAGCTGTGTTGTGGAATATTGTGGAATAAAGGATTGTTCATTTTTATGTGAACAATCCTTTTTTTCTTGGAAAGCAGGAATACAGATAAGTTATGGCGAAAGTATACGCGACCTTGTTTTTAGAAAGATTGGAGGCTGATGAACAGATAAAGTAAAGTTATAAATAATTATAAAATAATCTTGATTAAATTACAACTTATTGATATAATAGTATTGAGGTGATGAACTTGGAATACTATACTATCAATAAATTTGCTAAAATCATCGGAGTCACCCCACAAACCCTGAGAAACTGGGATAGGAGCGGAAAACTCCATCCTCATCACACTTCGTCCAATGGTTACAGGTATTACTCGGAAGACCAATTAAATACCGTGACAGGTGTTCAGACAGCACCTAAAAAGGTTATCGGATATTGCAGGGTATCAAGCCCTAAACAAAAAGATGACCTTGAACGTCAGGTCGATAACTTGAGAACATATCTGTATGCCCAAGGGCAGCCCTTTGAAATAATCACAGATATAGGCTCTGGAATCAATTACAAGAAGAAAGGGCTGCAAGACCTCATTCGTAGGATTGAATCCAATCAGGCCGAAAAAGTGGTTATTCTTTATAAGGACAGGCTGTTGCGCTTCGGCTTTGAGCTAATTGAAACTATTGCGGCTATACATGGTTGTAAGATAGAAATAGTCGATACTACTCAAAAGAGCGAGCAGGAAGAGCTGGTCGAAGACTTGGTGCAAATAATTACAGTGTTTAGCTGTAAGCTTCAAGGAAAACGGGCGCACAAGGCGAAGAAGATGATTCAAGAGTTAGTGGGAGGTGATTCAGATGATAAAGTCAATCAAGATACGACTATTGCCGAACAATAAGCAGAGAACTAAGCTGTTCCAGTTTGCAGGTGCTGCCAGATTTGCCTACAACTGGGCTTTGGACAAGCAGATGGAGAATTTCAGGGGAGGCAGGAAGCTTCAAAGTGATTATGACCTTCGCAAGGAATTCACGCTGCTCCGCAATTCAGGAGAATACCCCTGGCTGCTCAGCATATCTAATAATGTTACAAAACAGGCTATCAAAGACCTGTGCAGGGCTTACGGAAACTTCTTCCGCAAACAGAAACGGCCTGGCTATGTCAGGTATTCTCCCAGGAAAATCACTCACTGCGCCCGTGTCGGCAAAAAACTGACAGTCTATGACATGAACGGACATCCAAAATTTCGCAGCAGGAAGAATTGTGATTTCCGCTTCTATCAAGATAATGTGAAAATCCAGTTCACAGATACACATGTCAAGCTGGAGAGCATTGCTGACAGCAAGAAAAAGAACCGCCAACGGCTCAACTGGATAAGGCTTGCCGAAAAGGGCAAAATTCCTGTTGGTACAAAGTACACTAATCCGAGGATAACCTTTGACGGCGAAAACTGGTGGCTGGGCATTGGCTTTGTAGTCAAGCATAAACTAAAGCCAATGAGAGGACTGAAATTCGTTCGCAAACAGCCTGCCCGCCCATATACTGAAGGTGTAGGCATTGATTTAGGCATCAAGGACTTAGCGATAATCTCTGACACCAACAAGGTCAGGAATATCAACAAGAGCCATACAGTAAGGAAACTCAAGAAAACGAGACGCAGGTTGCAGCGTCAGGTATCTCGCAAATACCAGATGAACAAGAAAGGAGATAGTTACTGTAAAACAAGCAACCTTATAAAAAGTGAAAAACGACTTTTTCGAATCAATAACAGGCTGGCTAACATCAGAGCCAATCATGTACATCAGGCAACAAGAGCAATTATAGATCGAAAACCAAGGTTTATATGCCTTGAAGATCTGAATGTGCAGGGCATGATGAAGAACAAGCACCTGTCTGAAAAAGTTCAGGAACAGAATCTTTATGAATTCCGCAGGCAGATTGAATACAAGGCACATTGGGCAGGAATTTCCGTAGTTATTGCTGACCGCTGGTATCCCAGTTCCAAGACCTGCGTCGAATGCGGATATATAAATAAAGACCTGAAGCTATCAGACAGGACATATATCTGCCCGCACTGTGGCAACGTAATAGACCGTGACTTCCAAGCATCTTTGAATCTCAAACGCTATGGAGAAACGGAACTATCTCAATCTGCAAGCTGACACTGACAAGTCAATGCAGATATGTACCCGTTCGTTGGCGGGGAATTTAAGCCTCTGGAGCATTACATCAAACGCGAGTAGCTTCGTGCTTGCGCGGGTAAAAGCGGATGCGAAACGCCCTTTACGGGAAGGAACGAGGAATGAAACGTAAAAGTTAGCTTTTCTTACGAAATGTATAGCTTTTTATAAGTTTTCAGTAACGGCAAGCAAAATATGGAAATTAAAGCTATAGGCTTTGTGGGCACCGGTGTTATGGGGAGCAGTATGGCCCGTCATTTAAAGCAGGCCGGCTTTGATGTGGCCGTGTACAACAGAACCAAGGCCAAGGCCCAGCCCCTTATTGATGAGGGCATGAAATGGTGTGATACACCGGCAGAGGTGGCCAGGGATGCCGATGTGGTTATTTCTATCGTAGGCTATCCCAAGGATGTGGAGGAGGTTTACCTTGGTAAGCAGGGCATTCTCTCCACCAAGGAGGGCGGCATTGTTATTGACATGACCACCTCCAGCCCGGCTTTGGCCAAGAAAATATACGAGGCGGCTCAGGCCAAGGGGGTATCTGCCCTGGATGCCCCGGTATCAGGTGGGGATTTGGGGGCAAAAAATGGTACCCTGGCTATTATGGTGGGGGGCGATGAGGCGGCCTTTAATGCTGCAAAGCCGGTGTTTGAGGCTATGGGCAAGACCATTAATTATTTTGGTCCTGCAGGCTCCGGCCAATATACGAAGATGGCCAACCAGATTGCCATTGCTGCCGGTATGCTGGGGGTGGCCGAGTCTCTGTTCTATGCCAAGAAAATGGGCCTGGACCCCCAAAAGGTACTGGAAACCATTGAAACAGGGGCGGCAGGCTCCTGGTCCCTGTCCAACCTTGGCCGCCGTATGCTGAAGGAGGATTACGCTCCGGGCTTTTATATCAAACACTTTATCAAGGATATGCGTATTGCCATAGAATCCGCCCAGGAGGCCGGCCTTGAGCTGCCCGGCCTGCTAAAGACCAAGGAACTGTATGATATCCTTTCGGACAAGGGAATGGATGATAAGGGGACCCAGGCGATTATAAAGTGGTACCTAGATAAGGCTTAAATTAGATTAATTTTCAGTTGCTAATAGTGATGCTTTAACTAATTTCATGATTTTTTTGGGGTGAAATTGGACAAAATACGTTCACTATGCTATTATACTAGAAGTTTAAAGAACTGAGAGGAGAATTGAACACTATGACAAAAGCAGAATTAGTTGCAAAGATTGCAGAGAAGGCAGAGTTGACTCAGAAGGATGCAGGTGCTGCATTGAAGGCTACCATGGAAGCAATTCAGGAAGCCCTCGTAGCAGGTGATGCTGTGCAGATGGTAGGCTTCGGTACCTTTAAGGTAAACGAGCGTGCCGCCCGTACCGGCCGCAACCCTCAGACTGGCGAGGAAATCAAGATTGCTGCCGCCAAGGTTCCGGCATTCAAGGCTGGTAAGGCCCTCAAGGATGCAGTTAACGGCTAATCCTTTTTATTAATGCTGTGACGTGGCACTGACCACACAACCCCTGGTTTATACCGGGGGTTTTATTTTTTGCAGGAATTTTCTGTTACTTGTCGAAAAGTAGATAATAGAGCATTCTTTGTGGAAGCTGTATGCTGTTAGGATGGTGATAATCGTGTTGGGCATTGAACGTGAGCAGGAAATCAATAGGGAATTGGCCATGTATAGGCCAACTCTGCTGGTGGTAGAGGACAATGTTATAAACCGGGAAATATTGTGCAATATTCTGGAGGGGCATTTTAATGTTATTACGGCTTCTAACGGCCTGGAAGGGCTGAACTTTTTGCGTGAACAATATAGGGATATTTCTGTGGTGATTTTGGATATTAATATGCCTGTTATGAACGGCTATGAATTTATTGAGATAGTGAAGGAGGATACCAATCTTTCCAAGGTGCCTATTGTGGTTACCACAGTCCACAGCAGTATTAATGAGGAAATTCGCTGCCTGGATATGGGAGTATTCGACTTTATCGCCAAGCCCTATATTCCTAAGCTTATTCTTACCCGCCTTAATAATATTATCCGTTTATTGGAAAATGAAAAGATGGTGGTGGATTCCACCACAGATGCATTGACTGGCGTGAAAAACCGCAAAGGGTATTACGAGGATATCGGCAAGTATTCCCAATTACCGGATGGCAATGACCGGACCCTGGGTATTGTGTACCTGGATATCAATGGCTTAAAGACGGTAAATGAGGAGGTGGACCATACCGCCGGGGATTTGCTCATAAAAAGCGTTGCAGCTACCACAAAGCAGATTTTTTATGATGGGGAGATTTATCGCCTGGGGGGTGATGAATTTGTGGTGTTGTCCTTCGATGAAAATGAAAGCTCCTTGGATAAAAAGGTTATGAAGCTAAAGAACTGCTGGACGGAAACCATTTCTGCCTCTGTGGGAATGGCCCTGGCCATGGGCTTTAGAAATATTGAAACGGAAGTTGCCAAGGCTGAAAAGAACATGCATGAGGACAAGAGCAGGTTTTATGAAGAACAGGCCGACCATACAAAGGTATACAGGCGAATACTCAATACTGATATGCTGCGGTTGGCCAATGCTTTGACGGAATATCTGCCGGGCGGCTTTTTGGCTTTTCGTACTGACACGGGTGAGCTGATTCATTATAACAGGGATATAGTGGAGCTGCTGGGCTACAGATCCCAAAATGAAATGCGCCAACTAACCCAGAATAATATAAAAAATGTAGTCCACGCTGACGATTATAACCTGCTCAGAGCCGGCGTCAATGTGGTCAATAACCGCAGTCACAGCTATAATACGGTGGAGTTGCGTCTGACCATGAAAAATGGTAATCTAAAATTGGTAAAAATGGGTATACGGGCAGTAAATACCGTTACCTTTGGTGAAATGGCCTACGTATTTCTCACATTAATGGATTGGAGGTGCTGAAGGTGGAGATTGGTGGAATTGGTGGTTATTCAGGCTATGGCTACGGAACGGGTTCCTTTGCGGCCCAGGGGCCTCAAGGGACAGATGGCAAGGGAGTGGGCCCGGAGCATCAGATAAAGCCCGGCAGAAAGTCCTCCCCGGCTGAGTGCGAGACCTGCAAGAACCGCAAATATACCGATGGCTCTGATGAAATGGTTTCCTTTAAGGCCCCTGGTCACATTGATCCAAATAATGCGGCGGCAGTGGTACTGGGCCACGAGCAGGAGCATGTTTCAAATGCCTATAACAAGGCCAGAAATAATAATGGCCATGTAGAACGGGCTACGGTTCGCCTGAAGACGGATATTTGTCCGGAATGCGGCCGCTCATATATTTCCGGTGGGGAGACCAATACGCAAATCAAGTATTACAACGAGGACAATCCATATCAACAGGATTTGAAGAAAACCGATGGCTTGAAGTATCGGGGGGCTAATGTGGATATTGCCGCATAGCAGTAAGCAAGATGAAAGCATAAGGGCTTTCATCAGCCCTTACAACGAAATCTAGAGCTCATCTGCATCCTTCGGATTTGTTTCGCTAAGATTTCATAATAAACTCCGTGCGAAACGGTTTTTCGCACTACGCCCTTACAACGAACACTAAGCTCCCACTGCGCCGTAGGCTTGTGCTTGCTAAGTGTTCATAGTAAAAATGATTTGGATTTTAGGAGCTGGTTGCCATGCAGCCGGCTCTTTTGCGGTAGAATACCAATAGAGAGAATATATATCATATGAGGAGGAGTTGTCATGTCAGAACCGGTGGTAAAGTATGAAATTGAGGATGGAGTAGCCATTTTAACCCTGAATAGGCCCAAGAGCTTAAATTCCATGAGCCTGGAGCTTATAAATGGCTGGCTGGAGAAGCTCCATACAGCTGAGCATGATCCTGCTGTGCGGGTGGTGGTACTCACCGGTGAGGGCCGGGGCTTTTGTGCCGGCGGGGATCTGGCCTCCCTGGATAATTTAAAAACCACGGAGGAGCGTCGGCAGTTCGTGGCCCAGGCCGGCATGGTGGTGAAGCTGATATACAGCATGTCCAAGCCGGTTATTGCCATGGTAAATGGGGTGGCCGCCGGTGCAGGCTTTAATATTGCCTTGGCCTGTGACCTGTGCTATGCCGCCAAGGGAGTAAAATTTATCCAAAGCTTTGCCAATATCGGTTTGGCCCCGGATTGTGGCGGCTATTACTTTTTGGCCAAAGCCGTAGGCCTGTCCAAGGCCAAGGAATTGATGTTTACCGCCCGGCCGGTGGAGGCTCAGGAGGCCCTGTCCTTAGGCCTGGTCAATGATGTATTTGATGCTGGGGAGCTGCGGGAAAAGACCATGGCCGCCGCCAAACAAATCGCCGGGGCCGCCCCGTTGGCCCTGGCCATGATGAAAAAGGAAATCAACAATTACGGTGCCTCTCTGGATGAAACCCTGACCTATGAATCCATGGCCATGGCCATGCTGTTGGGTACCGAAGACTTCCGGGAGGGAATAAAAGCCTTCTCCGAAAAACGCCCCCCTGTATTCCAGGGAAAATAACCAACAGCCTTCCCCCTTGAGGTTAATGCGGAATTCGGAATGCGGAATTGAGCCTTCCCCTAGAGGGGAAGGGGGACCGTCGCAGACGGTGGATGAGGTGTTCCCGAAGGGGGAATGGCCGGGGATATTAGCTTTCACACGACAGAGCTGCTATAAATATTATTTTGCTTTAAATTACATAGCTGGAAAAATTACAACTCGCGTTGCTCAGACAGGTAATTTTTCCAGCTAATTTTAGTGTGCAAAAAATATTTTCTTCACGCAGCCCAGTCTATTGTTAAATGAGACTTATTCAGTGGGAGATTTATACGCCCACTGAATGTAGTCGAATTAATCCAGAGCTTTGCGGACGTATCCAATAGGCAAAGCCTGTTGGTTAATACGTCCCATGCGAAAGTGTCCTGCAAAGCAAGACCATGACCTTAGCTGAGCAGCTGACACTGACCGCTATGGATGCTTTTCTCCCACCTAGAAGGAAGGAGAATTAGCACCCGTTAGCGTGGGGTTCAAGCTAATTACCCCCGGTCTGTGCAAAGCCTTCCCCTTGCGACGCGAATGCAATGAGCTAGTCCCGTAGGGGAGGGGAAGCCCTTTCAGGACTAGCTACGCGTCGCCCTTTCAGGACTAGATTCGCGTCGCCCTTTCAGGACTAGCTACGCGTCGGTGGACCGTCGCAGACGGTGGATGAGGTGTCCCTCATTTTTTTATTCTTAGCAGGATTTTCCTCCACAAATGTCGAATTAGTTCACGTTAAAAATTCGACAATACATAAAATTGATTTTTTATACCCAAAGAGGATGGAGGCAAATTATGTCAATAAAACGTAACAAAAACCTGACCCGGCTGGTATTGGCCGGTCTCACCCTGGGAGTAACCAGTGCCATGCTGCCCATATCTGCAGCATCAGCCGGTAATGTCAGCGATACGGTGACAATAACCGATAATATGACCCCTGAAGAAATGGATACCTATTTGGATAGATATCAATTTCCCGAAACAACCAATTATATATGGCACATAAATTATAACGATGTTAAGAAGCTGCTTATTACAGGAGTTCCGACGGATTATCAAGGAGATAGCTTTGCCGGTGCCCTGAATTACACTGACACCCCCGATCCCATAAATCTTTCCGGCTTTTCGGCTACCTTGCAGGGGGGAAAGGTGAAAAATTTATATGGTGC
>NZ_CAMYWM010000026.1 GCF_947302755.1 uncultured Anaerovibrio sp. | reverse complement strand
TATGGGTGGAATAATTGCCGGTGCCGTACTCGAAGAAGGCCCCATATTCAAAATCAGCTTTTGTCTTTTCATTCTTGTGGCCTACTGCCAAAATAGCATTCCAAAGGTGGGCATTTACATGGCTGCCGGTTTCCTGCCGCATGGTGCCGCCCCCCACATTGGCATAAGTGGCCATTCCATCGGCGCCGGTATTGGATACCAGGGCCAACCCATCCGCTGCCCCGCCAATAAAGTCACTGCCGGCGGACAGGGCCGCCACACTGGCCGCTGCCCCCATCACCGTATTATGGGTCTGCTCCTGTGCCAGCATGCCCACACCGGTATCAGCGGTGAAGACCAGATCCTTCTCCACAATGGCCGCTTTGCCTTCACCCTGCAAGGTGGTGCCCAGCTTGTAGGTACTGCCTGTAATGGCGCCGCCCCCGGCGGTAAAGTCAGCTTCATCCGGCATACCATTATGTATAAGGGTGGTTTTGTCCCCTGCCGCTATGGCATTTACCCCGGAAAAGACAATCCCCTCTGTACTGATGGTTGGATAGGTTCCATCCTCATTTTTCAGGATTCCGTTGCTGCCAGTGAAGGTCAGCACCGGCTTGCCCCAAGTAGCCTCCGTCAGATTGATATTCTGGAAATTCTGCACCTTGCCTTGCATTATTTTATCAAAGCCGGATGCCGCAAGCATGGCCTTGATATCTTCCGCTGTCATCCCTGCCATTTCAGCCGGCATTTCGCCCGCTTTTATCGCTTTCTGAATATAGGACATTATATCATAATCCCCAATCTCATTGGCCCCGGCCAGATTAAGGGTATTTCCCTTAACCACATCCGTACTGGTTGCTCTAGTATTTTGATGATTGCCGCCCCAGACCGGCCCACCAATAATGGCATTTTTCAGATTTACAGTGTTATTTATGGCCGATGTGGAAGTTTCCTTACCCGTAGCTCCGCCACAGATACCGCACATTTCACCGCAAAAAGCCTGTATGGTACTGTTCTCAACCGTAACCTCGTTATTGCAGGCGGCGCCATAATTCTTAGCAGAATAACCACCGGCCACTCCCCCAAATAGATTGCTGTTTTTTTATGGTCACGGTATTATAATGGGCATTGCCAGTAGTATTGACATTTGACATAGCGTAGCCGCCGAAAACCATCCACATTCCTTCCTTGGCGATAACCCCGTCCAGAATGAGATTATTATTGTTACTGCTTCCTTCGCTACCAGCATAAGCACCGTACATACCGCCCGGAAGCTTACCGCTATACCCGGCCTTAACGCCGGACAAGCTCAGGGTATAGCCCGAAATATTGCCTTCTGCACCCGGTCCAGATAATGCACCCCCACCAAAACGATCAAAGGAACTCCAATCGCCACCGGCAATGGTCAGGGTCTTGCCGGTCTTTTCAATCCGCTCCGCCCCGGTAGCTGTTTTGGCATAGGTCACCGCCGCCTCATTCGTATAATATTTATTCTGCTTATCGTCGTCCGTTGTCATTACCGTAATAGGTGTATCTGCTACTCCTGCATCAAGACCAATATTCCCTCTCTCTGTGGTGCTTTCTGCTGTTGCACTGGCTATCCCAGCCCCCGCTATCCACGGCGATACGGCCAAAGCCAACGCCGCCTGTCCCCGGCGGCCGCCCCAGTATTTTTCTGTCCGGCCGATACCAGCTTTCCCTGAATAATTTTTGTACTTCCCTGTAGTCATTTTTCCTTTCCTCCCCTGCTTTGATAAAAAGTACCAATATACTTTTAGCTGAAACATACCACAGAAAAATGACTAATTCAATAGCAAACCAAAAAGTGATGGAAAAAACGAAAAAGTGATGTGTTTTTTGACTAAAATTCTCCTTGACAAACAAAAAATGGGTTGCATTGGCCAACCCATTTTATATGCAATCCATTATTTCTTTCTCACTTATAGCCCCGTGGCGGATAATCATCGGTTTATCCCCGGTGCAATCCACAATGGTGGACTCTATCCCCAAATTGCATGGGCCGCCGTCCAATATCAGGGGAATCCTTCCCTGCAGGTCCTCATACACCATCTGGGCCGAGGTGGGACTTGGGTGAGCAGAAATATTGGCACTGGGCACCGCCAAGGGCACACCGGCCTCCCTGAGCACTGCCAGGGCAATCTCATTGGCGGGTATCCGTATACCCACAGTATTCTTGCCCCCGGTTACCCTTTTGGGAATGAAGCTTTTCCGCGGCAGGACGATGGTAATGGGCCCCGGGCAAAATTTCTCAAAGAGCCTTAGGGCCATATCTGGTATCCGGGCCGCTATCTCCCTTACCATGGCCACATCCGCCACCTGCAGAGAAAAGGCCTTATAATAGGGCCGTTCCTTGGCATCATAAAGTGCCTTTACCGCCGCCTCATCCAAACCATTGGCCGCCAGGCCGTATACCGTCTCTGTGGGAATAGCCACCAGCTCCCCCCGTCGGAGCATTTCGGCCCCCTTTTTTATGGCCGCCATATCCTGTTCCACATTGGCTATAGAAATTATTTTTGTTTCCATAAGATTACTACCCTGTCAATTCCTGCCAAATCCTTGACTATTTCACATCGGCCCCAGCCATGGGCCAGACCCAATTCCTTTATTGCCCCGGCCTGGTTAATACCAGCCTCCAGGGCCAAAAAACCATCCTCCACAAGTAAATTGCCAGCTTCAGCCACCAGCCTGCGATAATAATCCAGCCCATCCCCTCCGGCCGCCAGGGCGGATATAGGTTCAAAATCCTTTACATCCGCCTCCAACCCCGATATATCGCCCTCGGGAATATAGGGAGGATTGGACACAATAGCCGTAAATTGGCGACCCGCGATGGGCTCCAGCAGGTCCCCCTGATAAAACTCTACTCTGTCGGAAAGTCCCAAATTATCTGCATTTTCCCTGGCCACCCCCAAGGCCTGGGAAGAAATATCCACCGTTACAGCCCTCAGCTCAGGCAAATAGTTGAGAAGGGACAGGCATATAGCCCCGGAGCCAGTGCCAATATCCGCTATGGTGCCCAGGCTGCCCTGACCTGTTTTCAGCCGGGAAATAACGGCTTCCACCAATATTTCCGTATCAGGGCGGGGAATAAGGGTTGACTCATTCACCTTGAAATCCAGGCCCATAAAATCCTTGTGGCCTACAATATAGGCCACCGGCTTATGCTGAACCCGTTCCTTTATACAGGCCTTATAACGGGCCAGTTCCTCCTTCGTCAGGGGCTGGTCAAAATGAACATACAGGTGGATACGTTCCTTCTGCAATACATGACAAAGCAATACCTCCCCATCCAGACGGGGTGTGTCAATGCCCGCCCTGGTAAAATATTCCTCCGTCCATTTTAATATTTTTCCTATTGTCCAAATTTCCTCCGCTATATTAATCACCACCCTAATAGTGTGTTAACTCATGGATTACGTTTAAAGCCTTCCCCTCTGGGGAAGCACCGCTGAGGTACTAGGAGCAAAGCTCCGTCGGCGCCTGAGCCTGCAAAGCAGATAAATTATTCCTGCCTCCCCCCTTTAGGTGATGTCAAATTACTGGTAGTAATACTCCCGTCCCTGTTGGGGGAGGTGTCAGCCTTTAGGCTGATAAGGGGTTCACCATATTATGTTCAATCCACCTGCTTCATGCGCTCAGCCTGGTCTGCAGTAATGAGACCGTTTAAAATTTCGTCCAGCTGACCATCCATCACGGCATCCAGCTTGTGCAGGGTAAGGCCAATGCGATGATCCGTAACCCTTCCCTGAGGGAAATTGTAGGTTCTGATACGCTCACTTCGGTCACCGGAGCCCACCTGGCTCTTGCGGTCAGCCGCAATAGTATCCGCCTGCTCCTGCTGGGCCTGCTCCAAAACCCTGGCCCGCAGCACCCGCATGGCCTTTTCCTTGTTCTTCAGCTGGGACTTTTCATCCTGACACTGCACCACAATCCCCGTTGGCAGATGGGTTATGCGAATGGCCGATTCGGTCTTGTTTACGTACTGTCCGCCAGCCCCGCCGGCCCGATAGGTATCAATCCGCAAATCCTCGCTGCGGATATCCACATCCACCTCATCAGCCTCCGGCAGTACCGCCACCGTAACGGCAGAGGTATGAATTCTCCCGCCGGATTCCGTAACCGGTACCCGCTGCACCCGATGGGTGCCGCTTTCATATTTCAGCTTGCTGTAGGCACCATAGCCCTCAACGGCAAAGGATACCTCCTTGAAGCCGCCTATTTCCGTGGCATTAGCATCCATAATATTAATTTTCCAGCCCTGGCTCTCAGCATAGCGGGAATACATGCGGAACAAATCACCGGCAAAAAGGGCTGCCTCCTCGCCGCCTACACCGCCACGAATTTCCACAATAACATTTTTGTCATCATTTGGGTCCTTGGGCAGAAGCATAATGGGCAGCTCCTGATCCAGCTCCTCCTTGCGCTTGCGGAAATCAGCCAGCTCCTCCTCCACCATATGACGGAATTCATCATCATCAATTCCATCATTGAGCATCTCCTTATTGTCCTCAATGCCCTGGCAGACCCTCTTGTATTCTCTGTATGCTTCAATAATCGGCTCCATGGAGGAATGCTCCCGATTATAGCGCTGCCACTTATTCATATCCTCCAAAACAGAAGGGTCGCTGATAAGGGATTCCAGTTCCAGGAACTTATTCTCCACCGCCTGCAATTTATCCATAATATTCATGTATATTTTCCTCTTTACCGCTAATTTGTATTATGAAATAACCTGTCAGCATAGAAGCAAATGTCTTGAACAATAGGTCGAATAGCGTCACAAAATTTTTTATTGCCACACTTCTATATTAGTGGAAAAATCATTTGTCTGAGCGCAGCTAGTTATGATTTTTACACTATATAAATGCAAGAAAAATTTTTAGCTATGAGACCGTGTGAAAGATATTGCTTCTACGCTTCTTGTATATAACTAGCTGTACCCTCCGGGATTTTATCCTCCGGCAGAACGGCCTTGACGGACTCGATGGCCACCTCAATCATCTCATCATCCGGCTCACGGGTGGTCATATACTGGAGCCACAGTCCCGGCTTAATGGCCCAGCCCAAAACACAGTTATCCGAATTGGCGGACAGCTTGATAATCTCGTAGGAGATGCCGGCCACTACGGGCAGCAAAACCACCCGGCTCAGGATGCGCAGCCACAAATCCGGCCAACCCAAAAAGGCAAAGACAAAAATACTTACCAGCATAACAATCAGCAAAAAGGAGGTACCACAACGCTTATGCAGTCTGGTATGGCGGCGGACATTGTCCACAGTCAGGGCCTCACCGGCCTCAAAGCAGGCAATGGTTTTATGCTCCGCCCCGTGGTATTGAAACACCCGCTGAATATCCTTCATAAGGGATATGGCCCCTATGTAGCCAATAAAAATCAGCAGGCGCAGGGCCCCCTCCATCAAATTCAGAAATACCGGATCCTCCGTTATGAAATGAAACAGCTTGGCTGCTCCCGTAGGAATGGCCACAAACAGCACTGCAGCTATCACAAAGGCAAAGGCAATGGTACCGGCCAACTCCTTGTCCGTCAGCTGCTCATCCTCCTCGCCGGCCATCTGGGCGGAATAGGACAGGGAGCGCAGGCCCATTACCAGGGATTCCCCAAGGGAAACACAGCCCCTAAGCATAGGCTTCTTTAAGATGGGATATCGATCGCTGATAGAATTCACCGGTCGTACATCCACCTCTATTTTTTTCTCCGGGGTACGGACGGCTGTGGCCACAAGCTTTGGGCCGCGCATCATTACCCCCTCAATTACGGCCTGACCGCCGATACTTAACTTTTTCTCGCTCATATAAACCTCATTTATTTTTAACCGCTGTCGGGTAATCAGCTTCAAAAAAATCCGCATATACAAATGAGCAGAGCATTTCTGCCCTGCTCATCAATAATAATTGAGTTATTACTTGCCGTAACGCTTGTTGAACTTCTCAATACGACCACCAGCAGCAATATCGCGCTGACGACCGGTGAAGAAAGGATGGCACTTGGAGCATACATCAACTCTCAGCTCAGTCTTGGTGGAGCCGGTAGTGAAGGTATTGCCGCAGCCGCAAACAACCTTTGCCTCATGGAATTCTGGATGAATACCTGCCTTCATTCTATACACCTCGCTTTTCCCCATAATTGGGAGAATTACAAATCCTCTCTGCGAAGACTTGGTCCGACGTTGCTTCCCAAACAGGGGCAAAGCCGAAAAATCAACTTTTTAGACATACTACGCCTAACTTGTGATATTATAACACACTGTTATTACCCACGCAACATTTTCTATTGAAAAATATCTTGAAAAAAATTTGCTTTTCTACCATAATATTTAGGAGACTTTTTTGAGCAATTAACCACATGTATATAGAAAGGTAGATATTTTATGAACAGCAATGACCCTACAGTAACCTGTAGCTTCTGTAAGCGAAAGGTAGTCGCCAAAACCCAGTATGACGTGCCAATCTACGATCCCCGTTCCGGTTTTTCCCTTTGTGCCAACTGCATAAAGGATATATACCACCTCATCGAGGAGCATGACGAGGCGAAGGAGGCCCAGCAGCACGTTGAGACTGAGCAGGCCATCAACGACGAGCTGAACCGCATAAAGCCGCATATGGTAAAGGAATATCTTGACCAGTTTATCATCAACCAGGACCAGGCCAAAAAGGTTCTTTCCGTGGCCATATATAACCATTACAAGCGGATGAAATACGGCTTTCAGCATCCGGAGAACGACGGGGATGAGATTGAAAAATCCAATGTTATAATCCTGGGGCCATCAGGCTGCGGCAAGACTGCCCTCCTGTCCCATCTGGCCCGTATGCTGGATATTCCCTTTGCCGTAACCGATGCCTCCAGCCTCACGGAGGCCGGCTTTGTAGGTGCCGACGTGGAGGTGGCGGTACGCAATCTCTACTACGCGGCCGACAAGGACATCAGCCGCTGTGAGCACGGTATTATTTACCTGGATGAGTTTGACAAAATTGCCCGTAAATCCGGGGAAAATAATACTATCACCGCTGACCCGGGCCATGAGGGGGTACAGCAGGCCCTCCTCAAGATGCTGGAGGGGAATGTGGTGGAATTTACTGCCCGGGGGCAGCGCAAGCACCCTGAGGCCCCTACCATCAAGGTGGATACCAAAAATATTCTCTTTATCGTCGGCGGTGCCTTCGTGGGCATTGACAAAATCATTGCCAAGCGGCTCAGGAAAAACGATGCCAGCATGGGCTTCGGCTCCAAGATTGAGGGCAAAAACGACAAGCCAAAGTTTGATGAGCTCATTCACCAGACCACTCCGGAGGATTTAATGAAATTTGGCATTATACCGGAAATCATCGGCCGTCTGCCAATAATCTGCACCCTGGAAAATCTGGATGAGGACGCCCTGCTGAGAATCCTTACTGAACCGAAAAACGCTCCGGTAAAGCAGTACCAAAAGCTGATGGAAATGGACAACGTACAGCTGGAATTCGACGAGGAGGCACTGCGGGCCGTGGCCAAGAAGGCTATTGAACGCAAAACCGGTGCCCGCTCCCTAAAGGGGATTATCGAAGATACCATGCTGGATGTAATGTTTGATATTCCACGCTCCGATGATACGCGCCGGGTAACCATTACCGCCGACTGCATAAACAATGGGGCTGAGCCTACCATCGAAAAAATCTGAAAAAATCTGAAAATAAAAAAGTTCAACAGCTCCCGATGGGGATGTTGAACTTTTTCTTTTTGCAATAATTAATTTGTTCGGCTATTTATCAGCCAATTCTCCCCGCAGGGCCCGTTCCATACAGCCATACATTTCTTCCACGTTAATTGGCTTGGTGAGATGGGCATTCATGCCGCATTCAAAGGATTGACGAATCTCCTCCTCCAGGGCATTGGCCGTAAGGGCCAAAACAGGCACTGTCTTGCAGTCCGACTTGCCGGAGCTCCTTATTTTCTTGGTGGCCACAAGCCCATCCATATATGGCATTCTGACATCCATCAGAATTAAATCATAGGTTCCCGGTGCATTGGACATATACTGACTGAGTGCCTCCTGGCCATTTCCGGCCACATCCACATCCATGCCCCTGGCTAACAGGAGCTGTCTCACTATCTCCAGATTAATCTCATTATCCTCAGCCAGCAATACTCTGCGCCCACGGAAAATATCCTCCTCATCGTCATCGGCGTTATGGGCCGCGGTGGCAATCTCCAAATCCACATTTATCCTGAATTCGGAGCCCACCCCCTTTTTACTGTCAAACTCAATGAGGCCGCCCATCTTCTTGATAATGTGATTGCAGATAGCCAGGCCTAAGCCGGAGCCGCCATATGCATTATTGCCCACATATTCCTGGGTAAAGGCTTCAAATACCCGGGGCTGAAAGTCGGGATCTATACCAATACCGGTATCCCGCACGGAAATCTCCAGGGACTGCCTTCCGTATTTCTCCGCCAGACATTTAACCCCCAGGGTCACTGTACCAAACCGCTGGGTAAATTTTATCGCATTGTTAAGGATATTTCTCAGCACCTGACGCATGTGGTCTGCATCAAACTGAAAGCATCGGCCCACGTTCGGATCCATCTCCAGCTGAAAATTAATCTTTTTGGCATAGGCATCCGCCTTGGCCTTCTGGGCCACAGTATCAATAAAGGACCTGAACACAACCACGTCATTGTGCAATTCAATGTCATTATTTTCAACGTGGGACAGGGCCAATACATTCTCTATGGTATCCAGCAATACCTTGGAGGAATCCTCTATCTTATCCAGGCAATAAATCACGTAGTCCTTTTGTTCAGCCCGGCCCCGGCCCAGCTCCGACATACTCACAATGGTGTTAAGTGGGGTCCGGATTTCCTTGCTCATCTGGAAGAGCAGCTTGGATTTGGACTTGCTTACCTGCTCAGCATGCTTAAGGGCACCACGCATTGCCTCCTGCATCTGACGGTTCTCGGTGGTAACTTCCGTAATATCCGTCTGAACGGCCACTATAACGGCCTTTTCCCTCTTGTCGAGATAGCGAAGACTCAGCTTCTTGTACTGGAGAGGGCCGCCGGCATGTACGAATACCTTGAAGGTACCTGTAAATTCCCCGAACATATTTACAGTATCTACCACATTGGACAGCTGCAGCATCCTTTTGCATATATTCATATCATCTGCCAGCATATGCTGATTTACCAAGCCATCGATGTACTCATCATAATCAAAGGTCAGCTCATCCCCCTCCTGAAAGAAGGTGCCGTTATGCCTCAATATGCGTATAGTGCCTAATGCCACATCAATGTAACCTATGAAATCCACATTATCATGGATGGCCCGCTCCAGAACCCGCTGCTCCATATCGGTCCCGGCCATGCTATTATTGCTTTCTTTTACATTGTCTTCACTCATATAATCATTCCCGTCTATTAAATGAGACATATTCAGTGGGAGATTTATACGCCCACTGAATGTAGTCGAATTAATCCAGCGCGTTGCGGAGGTATCCAAGAGGAAAAGCCTATTGGTTAATACGTCCCATGGGAAACTGTCAGCTTCAAAGCAGGACCATGGCCTTAGCTGAGCAGCTGACACTGACCGCTATGGGCGCTTTTTACTATGAACACTTAGTGAACACAAGCCTACGGCGCAGTGGGAACTTAGTGTTCGTTGTAAGGGCGTAGTGCGAAACAACGTTTCGCACGAAGTTTACTATGAAATCTTAGCGAAGCAAATCCGAAGGATGCAGATGAGCTCTAGATTTCGTTGTAAGGGCTGATGAAAGCCCCTATGCTTTCATCTTGCTTCCCACCTAAGAGGAGGGAGACTCAGCACCCGTTAGCGTGGGGTTAAAATTGCTTTCACAAACAGTCTTAAAATATGATCATCCAATATCACGTATTGCCAGGCCGGATTCCTGTAGGAAGGCCGCCAGCTTATTGACCCCATCCATTATATCCAGGTAATGCTCCGGTGTCAGGGACTGTGGTCCGTCGGACAATGCCTTGGCCGGATCCGGGTGCATCTCCATCATTAGTCCGTCGGCCCCGGCAGCCACTGCTGCAAAGGCCATAGGCTTGACCATACGCCACTTCCCGGTTCCATGGCTGGGATCCACAATAATCGGCAAATGGGACAAATGCTTCACTGCCGCCACTGCACTCAAATCCAGGGTATTGCGGGTATACTCCTCATAGCTTCTGATGCCCCGCTCACACAGGATAACCTGCTCATTGCCCTCACTCATAATATATTCTGCCGCATTCAGCCACTCGTCTATGGTGGCGGACATGCCTCTTTTCAGCATAACAGGCTTCCGTTGGCGGCCCACTTCCTTCAGGAGCCGGAAATTCTGCATATTTCTTGCCCCTATCTGCAATACATCCACGTATTCAGCAGCCTTGCCAACATTTTCCACATCAGTAACCTCGGACACGATTTTTAGTCCGGTACGTTCTCTGGCTTCCGCCAGATACTTCAGTCCCAGCTCCTCCAGGCCCTGGAAGGAATATGGGGAAGTCCTGGGCTTGTAGGCACCCCCCCGCAAAAACTGGGCTCCACCAGCCTTGACAATATCTGCCGCCTGCATAATCTGCTCCTTGGATTCCACAGCACAAGGCCCAACTATGGCCACCATATTGCCATCACCGATTTTAATTCCATCCACATCAATAATCGTTGGTTCAGGATGATACTCCCGGCTCACCAACTTGTAGCTCTTAGAAATACTCACTGCTTTTTCTACACCCTCAAGTGACTCCACATTAAGACAGGCCATCTTTTCCCGGTCACCTATTACCCCTATAATCCTCTGAAACTCACCCTCCATTACCTTGCCGGAGAGCCCGTTGTATTCAATTGCCTCGATTACGTTCTGAATGCATTTATCATCAGCACCAGCTTCCATAATAATAACCATCAAATACCCCTTTTCATTATAACGCATTTGTTAAAATTTTTCTTCTTTAATAACGCCATTATAAGAAAAATCTTCCAATTTAGCTTTTCCGGCCATCAGCCCGCAGCACCGGAAAGCGTCCTGGATTTTTCAGCCAAATACTTTTGCGTCGTATGCCCTGCATGGCGGCATCGAGATTTACCACCCGCTTGGGAACATCCACATCAAAAAAGAATATATATTCTCCCAAGCCCGTTCTGGCCGGCCGGGATTCTATTCTGGTCATATTCACATCCCTGGTGGCCATTTCCAGGAGAACCTCGCAAAGACGGCCTGCATCCTTACCGTCAATCTGGCAGATAATAAGGGTCTTTTCCTCCTGAAGCTCCGCCTCATAATCCTTCCTGGCCAATTGATAAAATCTGGTAGAATTATTGTGCTGATCCTCGATATTATGAGCCAAGGCCACCAAACCGTTCATCTGGCCGGCCCGTTGGGTACATATGGCAGCCCAGCCGCTATCCGCCGGCATCTCCCCCACCTGGCTGGCAGCTGCCGCACTGCTCACCACCGCATCCAGCTCTGCATCAGGATAATGACTCATCAAATATTCCCGGCACTGGGCCAGGGGCTGACCATGGGACAGAATTTTAGTGATGGGGTAACGGACATCCCTGGCCATAAGATGATTATGGACCCCCCATATAAGCTCCCGAATAACCTTCAGGCCGTCACTGTTGGCCAAAGTATCCAAGGTAATGTTGATGGACCCCTCTATGGAATTCTCCACCGGCACCAGGCATGTATCCACTGCCCCGGTCTCCACCGCATGTATTGCGGCGTAAATATTGGCCAGAGGCACCAGCTCACATTTTTCAGGAAGCTGCTCATTCAGGTACAATGCTGCCGCCTCACTATGGGTCCCTACGGGCCCCAAATATCCTAATGTTTCCACTGACAAACCACCCATCTTAATTTGAATGCTCGAATAAATCCAATGTAATAATGTAGAATAATTATACAATTATTATCTGATAATCTCAATAATGTTACACTCCAACGCCATATATATTGACGGAGTTTTTTGTTGGTTATCTATACATTTTTGTTATACCAGATATTTTTGTTTTAACATGTTGCCAAAAATGTTGATAAATTTATTAAATAATGCCAATTTTCTGATATAATTTAGTTAGATGTGCATCGTTAGATTTTTCTAAGGAAGTGCCATGTGTATTATGTACAGTAATTGGAGGGGAGAAAATGAATTCCGAAATTACTATCAAGCTGCCGCGGTGCAAGGGGTGTGGTATCTGCGTGGCGTTCTGCCCAAAGCAGGTTTTGGCCGTGGATGAGCTGGGAAAGGTAATGGTAGTTAATGCCGATGCCTGCATTGCCTGTGGTCAATGCGAACTTCGTTGTCCAGATTATGCAATTTTTGTAGATAAGAAGGTGAAGGCATGAGTAAAGCGAGATTAATGCAAGGTAATGAGGCCTGTGTAGAAGGAGCGTTGGCGGCAGGCGTCCGCTTTTTTGGCGGTTATCCGATTACACCTTCTACAGAGGTTGCAGAGGGAATGGCCAAAATGCTGCCGGCAGTAGGCGGCAAATTTGTTCAGATGGAGGATGAAATTGCCAGCATGGGGGTTGTGCTGGGTGCCTCCCTGGCTGGTAAAAAGGCTCTGACCGCGTCCTCCGGTCCTGGTATTTCCCTGAAGCAGGAGCTTATCGGCTATGCAGCTGCTGCGGAAATCCCGGTTGTTGTGGTGAATGTACAGCGTGTAGGTCCGTCCACCGGTCAGCCGACTGCCCCATCCCAGGGTGATGTTATGCAGGCCCGTTGGGGTACTCACGGCGATCATCCAATGATTGCCCTGTCTCCTTGGAGTGTCCGGGAGGCCTTTGACACTGCTGTTATGGCCGTCAATTATTCCGAACGGTTCCGCACGCCGGTTATTCTCCTGATGGATGAAATCGTTGGTCATCTGCGGGAAAAGGTGGAGCTGCCTGAGGCCTCCGACATAGAAATTTATCCGCGTCGCAAGCCGGCCTGCTCCAGGGCAGAGGGCTATGAGCCTTTTACCCCTGACAAGGATCTGGTTCCTAATACCGCTAATTTTGGCGATGGCTATCACATTCACGTAACCGGCCTTATTCATGATGAAACCGGTTTCCCTATTGGCAGCCCGAAGGTTACCAGGGAGGTTACCAAACGCCTCCATGACAAGATTGAAATTGCCCGGGATGAAATAACCCACGTTGAGGAATATTTCATGGAAGATGCCGAATATGCTGTGGTTGCCTTCGGCGGTACAGCCCGCACGGCTTATGAAGCAGTTGCCAATGCTCGTAAAAAGGGTATAAAGGTTGGTCTGGTTCGCCTGATTACCATCTGGCCGTTTGCTGATAAGGCTATTAAGAGGATAGCTGAAAAGGTTAAGGGCATTCTGGTTACTGAGCTTAACTATGGTCAGCTTATTGGTGAGGTGGAGCGTGTTGCAGCCGGCAAGTGCCCTGTAGAGCTCTGTGCCAAATATGACATGACTATATTTGAGCCGGCTGAAATTGAAGCAGGTATTGATGAGCTCGTAGCAGGAGGTAAGGCATAATGGAAAGATCCTTTGAAAAATATTTTCGTCAGAATCGCCTGCCACACCTCTGGTGTCCAGGCTGTGGTAATGGTATTGTTATGAAGGCTATCGTTCAGGCCATCGAAAAGAAGGGACTGGATCAGGATAAAACCGTAATCGTTTCCGGTATCGGCTGCTCCTCCAGGGCCTCCGGCTACATGGACTTTGATACCCTTCACACCGCCCATGGGCGGGCTATCCCATTTGCTACCGGCATAAAGCTGGCCAATCCTGAGCTGAACGTTATCGTCATTACCGGTGATGGCGACTGCACAGCCATCGGTGGCAATCATTTCATTCACGGCTGCCGCCGCAATGTGGATCTTACTGTTGTACTGTTCAACAACAGCATCTATGGTATGACCGGCGGCCAGGCTTCTCCTATGACGCCAACCCATAAAAAGGCCACTACCGCCCCATATGGTGCCATTGACCGTAATTTTGATGCCTGCCGTCTGGCCGAGGCCGCTGGTGCTACCTATGTAGCCCGCTCCACTGCCTTCCATGTGCAGCATCTCACCGATATGATTGCCGGCGGTATTGACAATAAGGGCTTCTCCTTTATAGAAGCCATCTGCCAGTGCCCTACCTCCTTCGGCCGTAAGAATAAAATGGCTGATCCGGCCAAAATGATGATGTGGATGCGTGATAATGCGGTTATGAAAGCAGCCTGGGACAAGCTTCCTGAGGAAAAGAAGACTGAGGAAAAATTCCCTATCGGCCTCTTCTACAATGAAAGCGAAACAGATTATGCAACTGCATACAACGAGGTTATTCAGATTGCAGGAGGTGCTGATAAATGAGAAAACAGCTTAGATTATCTGGCTCCGGTGGCCAGGGCGTAATAACTGCTGCCATTATATTTGCCGAAGCAGCCGTAGCTGAGGGCAAGGAGGCTGTCCAGTCCCAGTCCTATGGGCCGGAGGCCCGTGGTGGTGCCTCCAAATCGGAGGTTATCATCGATGACCAGCCTATTTATCATCCCCATGTAGAGGTACCTGATTTGGTACTGGCTATGACCCAAAAGGCCGCCGATAAATATTATACTGACCTTAATCCGGAGGGCGTTCTGGTACTGGATACGGATCTCGTACCGAATCCACCTGAATTTAAGCATATAATTCGCATACCAATCACCAAGCTGGCAGTAGAGGAAATCGGCAAATCCCTCTTTGCCAATATTGTGGCTCTCGGTGCTCTGGTACGCATAACCGGCCTGGTTGATTTTGAATCCATCAAAAAGGCCGTTGCCAATCGGGTACCACCACATACCGTAGACCAAAACATGAAGGCATTGCAGGTAGGCTGGGACGCTGTTCCTGAACAATAATATTGAATTTAGCAGCCCTGCAGGCGCACTAAAAAACACCTTGAGAAAACATTTCTCAAGGTGTTTTGCTTTTCAATCAGAAATATACGCCGCCACGCAGCCATAAGCACCCATTAGAGCTGCTAGTGTCGCTGATAGGTTCCTCCCCATCTATACGCCATGCATAATCGGCACGGATAAACCAATCCTCGTAGCGTGACCATATAAGGCCTAAACCTATACCCTGAAGATGCCGATAATTACTGCCAACAGCAGTTCCCGCATCCTTGTTAATACGTAAAGCACCATAATCGTAGTAAGCAGCCAGCTGCAGCTGCTGGTCTTTTTGCTTCAGTGGCAACAGCCAGCGAAGCTCAGCACGGGCTATAATGCCGCAGTCACCGGAGGCCTCACTCTGAGGATATGCACGTACACCGCTGAAACCACCCAGACTGATATGCTCAGAGCTGTCCAGGTTGGTCGAACTCCACTGACCCCTGGCAGAAAGGAGAAGATAAGATCTTTGATGCAGATCCTGACGACGCAGAATACTGCCTCTCAGCTTGTAGTAGCTGCCCTCAGTGCGGCTGCCAGCAAACCATTGCTCAGTCAACTGACTGTCAAAGCCAACCATACCAAACTTATTATCCAGCCGCCAGTAAGTGCTGCCATAGTGATCAGTTTCATCACCATATAGGGATAAAATCAAGGCATGACCGTGCTTTTCAGCATAAGTTAGATCCAATGCTCTATACTCATCCTTCAGCTCTGAGAAATCATAACGCACTCCGGCATAAAGGTTGTTCTTCTGGCTGCGCCGAATGGCATAATCTAAGCCCAAAGAAGAAATACGAGCCGTACCACAGCCATCCAGGTCATCGTACTCCTTGCCCAAATGGTAGCGAAGCACATTGTAGCCTGCCGACAGCTTCAAACCATCGGTATAAATCGGAATAGTGTAGTTCAAGCCGTAGTTGTAAAGATTGCGACCCGTGAGGAGGCCACCAACAGCAAAGTGGTCACCCTCCTTGGCCAGATTCAAAAAGTCGTAATAGACTCCCAGCTCCCCATAACCCGTGTAGCGGTTACCGTAGTTATCCACGGTAATAAGTCCTTGCTTTCCCTTGTGCTTGTTCAGGTCAATCTCTACATGAACAGTACCAGGCTCAGACCCCTCTGAAATAGTGGCCTTGGCATCAGCACCAGCTAAATCAGACAGTAACCAAATAGCACGCTGCAGCTTTTCCTTGGTCAGGTACTCACCCTTCTTCAAGCATCTAACTTCCCGATTTACTGCTGCATCATGGATATCCGTATGATTTATAACCGTAAGCTGGTCAAAGCGACCTACTACAATGGCATACTCCACTATGCCATTGGTGATCTTCTGCACCGGCAGGTACACCCGTACTGCCACATAACCCTTGTCCCGAAAGTAAGCCGCCAAATCGTCAGCCCCATCCTCCAATTCCTTAAAGGTCAGGAGTTTTCCTTTGCGTGGTTCCAAAACAGCCTGAAGCTTTTCCTCAGGGAAAATATCCTGGCCGGTAACCTTGAAGCCCTTAACCTCCACTTTCAACTCATCTGGCAAATCAAGTTGAGGACGTTCATCCGGAGTATTGACCTCCGCCTTACCGGTTGGTAGCATTATCCCTTCAACCTCACGGTTTTCCTGATGCTCATTGATCAGCTCGCCAGCTGTAGGGGGTTCAAAATCAGCAGGTGCCGCCTCGCCCTTAGGCAGGGCCAGGCCTCCCAGCAAAAAACTAACAGCAATGGCACCAGATATTTTTTTCAGCTCGCGTCCTTGGCGAAATTTCAACAATGTAGACCCTCCTATATGATATTTATTACCCATATAATCTGGATTAATTATTTTAGCAAAACATCTCATAACTTATTAATTCCCCTCCCTTGACTATAAATAATCAATAGAGGGGAATTAAATAATACACAAATCATACCTCAGCGGAATGTACCATAAAGGCTTCCGCATCCAGCACAATGGCATCATCGCTCTCGGCGACCTTAATAGCACCAGCCCGTCCTTTGAGGGCTTCAATTATTGCAATAGCTTCCGCACTTGGCTTATTCCCGAAAGGAGCTCACCTTCATGCTTTCAAAATGAGTATAAACACCATCCAGGTCATCCAAAGAAATTCCCATTCGATTGAATGCCTCAAAAAGTGCCTTGGACTCAATTTCAACATTCTTCTTGCCATCGCCGGCCACCAAGAGAGCCGTTGAAACCTCATCTGTAGGATAGATATCTAAAGTAGAGCCATTGTAAGTGAGACGGAATCTGGCACTACCATCCTCAGTAGTCAATTCCTTCTCTAACTCACGATACTGATTCTTAGGTTGTTCAGGCTCTGGAAGCACCTTAGCTGTAGGTACCATTTTTACCTTGTCCGGATCCACAGATACATCATAGGTTCCATAAAGCTTCACAGTGCCAAACCGCTCATTGAAGAATGGGAGCTCTGCACTCTGCAAACCCAAAACTCGTTCAGCACCAGGTCCCTGTGCTCTCTGAGCCATAGTATAGGAAGCAGTGCCTTCCGAATTTGAAGTTATCAGAGACTCCAGCTGTGGCTTCTCCAGAGGATTGTCGACCGGAGGATTGTCGACCGGAGGATTGTCAGCCGGTGGATTATCAACTGGAGGATTGTCAACCGGAGTATTATCAACCGGAGTATTATCAACCGGAGTATTATCAACCGGAGTATTGTCAACCGGAGTATTATCAACCGGAGGATTGTCAACCGGAGGATTATCAACCGGAGGATTATCAACCGGAGGATTGTCAACTGGAGGATTATCAACCGGTGGATTATCAACCGGAGGATTGTCAACCGGAGGATTGTCAACCGGAGGATTGTCAACCGGAGGATTATCAACCGGAGGATTGTCAACCGGAGGATTATCAACCGGAGGATTGTCAGCCGGAGGATTATCACCCGGAGGATTGTCAGCCGGAGGATTATCAGCTGGAGGATTATCAGCCGGAGGATTATCACCCGGAGGATTATCGGTCGGAGGATTATCACCCGGAGGATTGTCAGTCGGAGGTTCTATGGTAAGGGTACCAGATGTATCCTTCACCTTATAACCCCAACTCTCAGCAGCCTTGTGATTAACCATAAAGGTCTTGTAAGCACCGGCTTTAGCATCAGCGGAGTAACCATCTGTAGCATTATCAACGGAGGAGCCATCCTCAAGGACCTTATAAGCAACAGTATTCGCCTTATTCATACCGTCCCTGTTCATAAACAATGCACTATCGCCGTCGAGGAACGCATTCAGGAACTTGCCATCCATTTCATTCTCATAAGTATAGCCTACAGGATCAATAGCAGTGCCCTCCATACGGGTTCCACCATCCTTGGCCTTAAAGGTCAAAGTAGGATGATATTTGAAAATGTATAGATTGCCTGTACCGGCAGTAGTAGTCTTGCCACTCCAGCCCCATTCGGCAAACTGATTGCTGTTCAGGCCGCCAAAATCATCATTATATGGAGAATCGGAATAAACCTTCCAGTGGCTGTTATCGCCAACCTTCAAGGCATTAGCTCCATCCTCTGCCCTATTGTAAAAGCTCCCCTGAGCCATAATTTCTACGGCACTATCAGTATCTTTTGCCTTGCTTTCAAGGATGTCATTAATAGTCACATCACCCCCGGCATTCAAACCTACCAGGTCTCCGGCTGTAACAGCAGCTGTAGATATATTATTGCCAGCAGAAAGATATACCTGCCCTTTATCCGCTTCGATAAGCTTTTCAAAGGTATTGTCCTTGGCCGCATGGGCAATCACATTGTTTTCAACCTGCACAGAGCCCTTGGCCGTAACGTTAGCAGAGGAATCGATGGTCAGATTCTGTAATTTGGACAGATTGCCAACCTCTTTATTAAGCACAATCTCCCCGGCATTGATTGTAAGAGCGCTCTTGCCAATCTCAGTTTCCACCGCATAATTGTGTATCTTGATCTGCTTCTTTGCCGCCTCAGTGGTGGCACCTACACCATCCGGCATATCATCCCACTTGGACACCAGCACGTTGCCACGCTCTGAATCATAATAGGTATCATGATTTACTGCCAGGGCAGTCTCCGAGCCTTCTGTCCGCCCACCACCATCATTTGGTTCATTTGGAGCAAAGTTCACATAGGCACCGTTTAATTTCACACCATGGTCTTCTGTAAGCCATCTTATTTCTTGGTCATTTGTCGGAGTATCCCCATAGTCTGGCATATCATGGAAACCAGGATTGCCCCTACCGTTCTTATTATCTGGCGCATCACTATAGCCGTTATCTACAGCCACGTTTTCTCCTGCGGTCTGCATATAGATAATTTTCCCTGCCTCATCACCGACAGTCCAAGCCCAAAAGCGCACATAGGAACTAGCCTTGCCATCAGCATCCCTGGTGGCCACATACCAGCCGCCCTTTCTATGCTCATCATTTTCAGCTATGGTGTTAGTTACATCATTGACGATGGTAACCACATTGCCATTTTCATCCCTTTTAGCTACAGGCAAGCCATTTACGTATTTAATGGAACCATCATCATTGGTTTCCACAGCCACTACATGGCCGCCCACATAGGCCTCCTCATCTGGTTTCAGGGTAGAGCTGGTTACGGCATCCTCAAGGGCACTGGTAATAACCGTCAGATGGGATTTGCCAGTAGGATTTCCGTCAGCATCCTTGTCATAGGCATTGGCCAACTCATTGGCCTCTGTCCAAGTGATATCCTTGTTATCTTCAGTAGCAGGACTATCATAGAAATTAGCAGAATTCACCGTGCCGTCAATAGTAACCTTGCCGTCTGGGACATCAGCCTGATTGCTTTTGGTATCAAGTACTACCGTCCCACCAGTACCTAGAAGTACCTCAGCTCCGCCCAGCTCGATGTCGCCACCTTTGGTATAAATATGCCTGTCACTTTGTTCTCCGGTCTTACTTTTATCCTCGAATCCGAAATAGGTACCATTGGCCAGGTACTCCTCGCCGGTTTCCCCATCCTTGGCATGCAGTCTTTCAGTTTTGAAATAACCACCGTTGGTCTCAATATTGCCTCTGATGATATTGGCACCATCCCCCCGGTCGGAGATGGTCTTTCCCAGAGAATTGCTGCTATCACCAGCAAGAATTACATTCAGCTTACCCGCCTCACTCTTAATATCGGCATCCACGACGACATTACGGCCGGCAGTAAGGGTAAGTCCTGTATCAGAGCCTTCGCTTTTTTGAATATCCTTTTTTACTTCGATATCTGAGTAATAGGACGCTTTCTGTGGGGAAGCCACCACATTGACATTGGTATAGGCCAGAGCATTACCTACAGCCTCGCTGCTGATTATGTTATCCTTGACCTTTGCTTCAGTCAAGCCTTCTCCTATAACAGTTGTCTGGGTTTTCAGGTTCCAACTGCCTGGGGTTCCATTCTCGGCTTTGGCATGAACATTGGCCCCATCTTGGACCTGCAGCTTATCATAACCATAGGTATTTATCTTGCCGCCGCTAGTACCATCAGTACCAGCATCAGCAGAAAGCTCGCCGTTTACCAGCACTTTGGAAGCTATCATATTGATACTTCCACCATCACCGGAAAGCTCCACTACCTTTTGACCATTTTCCTCTTTGACAGTAATGGCCTTGGCTACTTGGATGACGCCATTGTTTGTAATAGTACTATCCTTGATAAGTGTACTCCCTATGAGACCCTTGGCAGCCTCTGTCGTCATCAATACATAGCCATTTTTAGTATCGATATTTCCAACAGTGTAATAATCCCTGCCGTTGCTCGCTTTTTCAGTATTGTTCAATACATCCACAGACAAGTCAATCTTGTCATCATAGCTGAGGGTTATCTTCTTACCAGACGCCATTGCTACCTCAGGTGCTGTTATGGTACCATAGTTGCTCACATTATGGGCCAAGATTGCCACATAACCATCCCTGGCGGTGATATTGGCCAGCTTCTGTATCGTTATACCCTTTTGGCTATCCCCATTCCTGGTGAATACAAGCGGATTTTCCGCGTTGAAATTCTTAAATACATCATTATCCACATTCATAGTAGTGGCCACCAAACTGCCAACATCCACACTGGCATTGGAGCCAAAAAGTATACCATTGGGATTCACGATGAAAACAGTTCCGCCCACACCGTTAAGAGCACCGTATATTTCAGATTTGCTGTCGGAGGTTACCCGATTCAATGCCATCCAATTATCAGGGCCCGTAAAATTTACTTTAGCCTTGGCACCGATGTTGAACGTATTCCATTCGATAATCCCGGTCTTTTCATTAAGAGTTATATCCTGTATAGGCTCACCGCTACGGTTTACTATTGTTCCTGTTGTTCCACTCACAAAACCGCCGTCGGTAGGCAAGGCATTTGCTGGCACTGCCATCGCTGTGGGCATCCACGACGCAGCAACAAAAGCTGCTGCCAATATACTAAGCTGACGTTTCTTGAACTTAGCAATACTTCCCATTTTTTTACCATCTCCTTTGCACTACAGCTAAATTATTCATTATAACGCCATTGTTCAAATCTTTCTTCTAAATTAGAAGAAAAATCTTCCAATTAGCGTTTCCCTTTCAGGACCAGCTTCGCGTCGCCCTTTCAGGACTAGCGTTGCGTCGCAACTAGGCGGTCAGTGCCAGCTACTCAGCTTCGACTATTGTCTTGCTTTGTAGGACACTTTCGCATGGGACGTATTAACAAAGCATCGTTGCTGCTTTGATACGTCCGCACTGGGAGATATACCCGCCAACTGTTGTTGTTTGCTTTCCCCACCTAAAGAGGTGGTGGACATCTTAAAGCTCGTTATAACATAAACCATATATTGCCCTGCAATATACACACTATACACCTTATACACACAATAAACAATACATTTATATGGTCTAAAAGTCCTAAGTTTAAAAATATGAATAATCTAATCGCTCAGCATTTTTAGCCAACCCCCCCAAAATATGGCTCTCAAGGAAAAGAAAAAGGGACTATAGCATACCTGCTATAGTCCCAAATGCCGATTTAGGAACAGACGTCAAGCCCCTGCAAAAAGCAATGACCAATAATAATACCCATCTGCACCTCTTTCGCACTCAATGCCCATTCGAACATAATGACGATTGAGGATATTAGCACGATGAGTAGGTGAACCCATCCAAGCCTTTACAATTCTCTTGGCGTCGTTCGCCGGGCTAACAGCCAGGTTCTCACCAAACCAGCCGCAGCTTTCTTCCATAACAGATTTTACATCCCGGCCATCCGGTCTCTGGTGTGCGAAGCTTACCTGAATCTCCTTTGCTCTCACGGCAGCGCCATGATTCAAGCCCTGGTCAAATACTACAGGTTGAAGACCAGCATTGACTCTCTCCACATTCACATAATACAGTACCTCAGACTGGATACTGGCAGCGGAAGCATGGGATGCTGCTGTAACGAGAACTAAAGTCATTACCAGAAAGAAGAACACACGCTGTGCAGCATTCATAATAATTGCCCCCTTGTTTTAATCCAGTTCCTTTAACTTCTGAGCACTTCGTCTCCTCACTACATGCCTAACCACTCATAAAAGTGATAGAGTTACAGGTTCCTTCATAAAACCAGCGATACTTCAAATGCACAAAATACACTATGAAGTCGTCAACTTGCTGGTGGCGGCTATCTCATAGCCGCCATGCTTATAGTTCACGTCCATATTCAGTTATGAATATACTACACTTGTATTATAACATTATATATTTATACTTACAATAATTTTAATGATATTTTAATTTTAATTTAATCTCACGCTAAAGACAGCTAATCCTTTGGCTTCATGGTACCATTTTGATAGGCCGTAAGGAGGTTGTACAAATCCGTAATTTCCTCCTGAATGATTTTACCCTCATCTGTATCGCCAACACTGGTGTTCTTGGCCTGCAGCTCCAGGGTCTCAGATACGGACTCAATATCCTTGTTATTTTTCAGGGCTTCCTTAACATCAGCCACCGTCTGGTGCTCCAAAAGTCTGAGGCCACGGGAATTGGATATAAGGGTATAACCGGAAATACCTGTCTTGTTGTGATAGGCCCGACAGAAGCCGCCATCAATAACAATAGCCTTGCCATTGGCCTTTACCGGAGTCTCTCCCTTCTTTACCTTTACCGGAACATGGCCGTTGATAATATGTCCTTCCTCCGGATCCAGGCCAAACTCCTCCAATATTTTTTCGCAGACCTCTTCCTTGTTTATCAGCTTATAATACGGATCCGCCGGTTCCTTCCAGGTGGCTTCATCCACCAGGAACATCCGCTCAAAGGTACGGAACTCCCGACCGCTTATTGGGGAAAGGAGGCCGCTCCACAGGAACCACATAAAGTCCAGAGCCCGCTGATCCTTGCCGGACTGGGCCTTTCTGGCCAGCTGATCCACGAAATCAAGATATGCCCGTCCCTTGTATTTTTTTCCATCAAAGGTAATTTCCTTGAAGGAACCGTCAGTATTAAGGGGAACACAGCCATGGAACAGCAGATTGCCATTAAAGCAGGTATATACGCTGCCATGCTTGTACAAATAATCCACATGGCGTCTCAGCTGCTCACTTTCGATAAAGAAGGACTTCAAATGCTCCATAATTGCTGCCTCCTCCTTGGTCAGCTCATATGGATTATTGGGATCCACCGTGGGAAAATAAGCGCTTGATAATTCGTATTTTTTACCATCCTTTTTGAAGCAGGAGGTTTTATAATCCACATGCTCCAGCAGCAGCCGGCTATCCATATGGAAATCCGGATTGCGTTTGATGAGCTGTCCCTCCAGCTTGAACATAATCATGGACATAGCCTTTTCCGAGGCCTTCAATGGACTTTCATCCGGATAAATCCGATGGGCAAACAGGGACAGCGGCCGCAGACTTATGGCATAGCCCTTTTCCAGCACATCGGTATTATTGTATCGCAGGCTATTGCGCACTACACCGGCAATGCATACATCGCTGCCGCAGGCCGCTCCCATCCACATAACATCATGATTGCCCCACTGAATGTCAATGGAAGGATAATTCATCACCATCTCCATAATAGCATCAGGACGATTTCCCCTGTCGAAGAAATCCCCCACTATATGCATATGATCCACGGCCAGACGCTTAATCAGAACAGTAAGGGCAATAATGAAATCCGACGCCCCATCCACCTGGACAATCATATTTAACAGCCGCTTGTGGTAAATAAACTGGGCGTGGTCAGCCTCAGGATGGGTATTGAGCAGCTCCATGATAACGCTGCGGTACCGCTTTGGCACAAAGCTGTTCACCTTATCCAAGGGATACTTGTAACTCATGAGCTTTACCACCTCAAGGAGACGGGCCAGACTTTCCCGATACCATTCAGGATTATTGCGCCGCTTGTCCTTCATCTGCTCAATTTTTTCCTTTGGATAATAAATTAAGGTACAAAACTCGGCCTTTTCCTCATCCGTAAGGCGAGCCCCAAATACATAATCCACCTTTTCCTTAATAACGCCGGAGCAGTTATTAAAAATGTGGTAAAAGAGCTCATACTCACCATGGAGGTCACTCAAAAAATGCTCAACCCCCTTGGGCAGGCTTAAGCTTGCCTGAAGATGAATTAAATTTGAATAAACGGATTCCTTGGTCGGATATTTCTCGGCCAGCAGCCGCAAATATCTCTGCTTTTGCTTTTGCAAATTTGTGATTGGTGCTTTCATAAGTAAAGAGCCTCTCTTTTTTTACAGCTAAAAACAACGGGAAAAAACCTCCCTTATCCTTAACTCTTATTGTACTAAAAAAAGGGACTGTTATGCCAGTCCCTTTTAATTTTTTACTATGAAATCTTAGCGAAACAAATCCGAAGGATGCAGATGAGCTCTAGATTTCGTTGTAAGGGCTGATGAAAGCCCCTATGCTTTCATCTTGCTTACTATGAAATCTTAGCGAAGCAAATCCGAAGGATGCA
>NZ_CAMYWM010000025.1 GCF_947302755.1 uncultured Anaerovibrio sp. | reverse complement strand
AAGGGCGACGCGAAGCTAGTCCTGAAAGGGAAACGCTAATTGGAAGATTTTTCTTCTAAAGAAGAAAAATTTGAACAATGGCGTTATAATGCATGTGGATATGGATGCTTTCTTTGCATCGGTGGAGCAGCTGGACCACAAGGAATATCGGGGCAAGCCCTTGATAGTCGGCGGTATTGGAGGCCGGGGAGTGGTGTCTACCTGCTCATACGAGGCCAGAAAATTTGGAATCCATTCTGCCATGCCCACTGCCAAGGCCATGAAGCTGTGCCTCCAGGGAATTTACACTGCTATAAAAGAGTTATTTAAACATTTAAATATTAGTAATAATATAAGGCTGTTAGGTGTTTCCACCACAGGCTTTGGGGAAATGGAGGCTGTGTCCCTGTTCCATGACGAGAAAAAGGACAAGCTGTACCAGACCATAGACGTTATAAACAGCAAATTTGGCAAGCTGGGGGTTACCCGGGGAAGCCTTATAAAAAAATAAAATGCTGGAATCTGCTACGGGATTCCAGCTTTTTTAAAATGTTATTTTAATGCTTAAATAGTATTATTTTAGCTTTTAGAGGACTCCTTCTTTTCCCCGGGGATATCCATAATAGCCGTGGGTCCACGCTGGCCGGTGCGGATGCGGACTGCATCGGTGAGCTGGTAAACGAAGATTTTTCCGTCCCCATAATTGCCGGTGCGCAGGACCCGCTGGGCGGTTTCCAGCACCTGGTCCACAGGCACCTCGCAGACTACGGTTTCCACCTTGATTTTTGGTACAAGGTTTATATCGTACTTTTTGCCGCGGTATACCTCCTCATGGCCTTTCTGGAGGCCGCAGCCAAAGACCTGGCTCACGGTCATGCCCAGGACACCAATGTCATTAAGGGCATTCATAAGCTCGTCCAGCTTGTTGGAGCGGGTTATAATGTCAATTTTGGTCATTATCATATTATCACCTTGCCCTTTCTTACGCCTTATGGGCCGTTGCATTTAGCACCGTGTTGGCCAGCATTTCACTGGAATCCTCAAAGCTGCCCATAATAGGACTGCCCCCCAGGATGGACCGGGCATAGCCCCGCTCCCCATGCTCGATAATATCCAGACCGGTAAGCTCCTCTGCCTCGGAGGCCCGGGCCTCAGTAATCACATTGACCAGCTTGTACAGCAGGGTGGTACCCACAACAGCCAGCACTATCGCAACGCCGATGGAAATGAGCTGGGCGATAAAGAGGTGGCTTTCACCGTAAAAGAGACCATTGGCCCCTGCCGGATTAATCTCTGTGGTGGCCCAGATACCAGTGGCCAATGCACCCCACATACCGCCAACACCATGTACACCAAAGGCGTCAAGGGCATCATCATAGCCCAGTCTTTCCTTGAGCACAGCTACGGCAAAATAACAAACTACACCGCCCACAAGGCCGATAATAACCGAAGGAAGTGGAGCCACGAAGCCGGCAGCCGGGGTAATGGCTACCAGCCCGGCGATACAGCCGGAGGCGGCACCGAGAATGGTAGGCTTGCCGTTCATCCGCCATTCAGCAGCTACCCAGGAAAGGGTGGCTGCGGCGGCAGCGGCCTGGGAGGTAACAAAGGCGTTGGCGGCCAGCTCATTGGCCCCCAGGGCACTGCCTGCATTGAAGCCGAACCAGCCAAACCAGAGGAGGGCGGCCCCCAGAACCGTCATGGGCAGGTTGTGTGGAATCATGGCTGTGCGTCCATAGCCGGAGCGTTTGCCCAGAAGAATACAAAGGGTAAGGCCGGATACTCCGGACAGAATATGGATAACCAGACCACCGGCAAAATCAAGGGCACCAAGCTCCGCCAGGAAGCCACCGCCCCAAACCCAATGGGCCATTGGGTTGTAAATCAGAAGGGCCCACAGGAGAATAAACAGGGCGAAGGCGGCAAACCGCATGCGCTCGGCAAATGCTCCGGTAATAAGGGCCGGGGTGATTACGGCAAACATGCACTGGAAGGCTACAAAGGCCAGCTCGGGAATGGTGCCGTTTTCCAGCACATTATAGCCTACCCCCACAAGACCAATTTTATCGAGGCTGCCGATAAACCCGTTGATATCCGCCCCAAAGGTCATGGTATAGCCGATAAGCACCCATTCAACGGAAATCAGGGCTACGATGAAAAAGCTTTGCATTATGGTGGTAAGTACGTTTTTACTGCGGACCATGCCACCGTAGAAGAAGGCCAGGCCGGGAGTCATCAGAAATACCAGGGCCGCACTGATAAGGACCCAGGCAGTGTCGCCGGTGTTAATCATAATAATCAGTCCTTTCACAATGTTTACCAAATAGAAAAGGCATCCTGTGATTTCTCCATTTTTAAATAGAAGAACCACAAGACGCCTTTGTCTTATTACCTGTACCTGGAAAGAGTTGGGAGACTTTATTTTGTGTGAGACAGTACAGGTATTTACTATTTGGTTTTTGGTTGGAACAACCTACATGAAAACATAAAGCCCCATGAAATCCGGTACCTGATTTCATGGGGCGTCATTGCCATGTATGTTGTTAGCTATTAGTATACTCATTTTTTTTGCTATGTCAATAGAGTTATAGAAAAAGTTTTTAAAATCGTGCCGTGGTATAGAAAAAATGCAGAAGGAGCTATTGACATATACCCCCATAAGGTATAATATACCCCCATAAGGTATATTTGCCGTGTGTAATGAGGAGAGTTCAGGATGAGTGACGTACATATAGAGGACATGCCGGGCTGTTGCTGTGGTAATGCAGATGGAGGCGGGCTCCATAAGCATAAGTTCCGGGATAAGCAGGGGGAGGAATACAAGGGCCTCATTCGCCGGCTTAACCGGATTGAGGGTCAAATTCGGGGTATTCACAACATGGTGGATGAGGATCGCTATTGCGTGGACATTCTTACCCAGGTCAGTGCGGTGCAGTCGGCCCTGAATGCCTTTACCAAGGAGCTGTTAAGTCAGCACATTCACAGCTGTGTGGTGGAGGATATCCGTCAGGGAAAGGATGACGTGGTGGATGAGCTTTGCGGTCTGCTGCAAAAGGTAATGAAGTAGCGGGGGTATATTGTGAAAAAGGAAAAGTTTGATGTTACGGGCATGACCTGTTCCGCCTGTTCCTCCAGGGTGCAGAAAACCGTGGAGGAGCTGGCGGGTACCCATGGGGTGGCCGTTAATTTATTGACCAACAGCATGCAGCTGGAATATGATGAGGCGATTATCAGCCCTGAGGCCATTATTGCTGCGGTGGAGCAGGCGGGCTATGGAGCCCGTGTCAGGGCACAGGACCAGGGGATCTCCCCTGCCAATAAAGATAAAGAACAAATGGCCCATAAGCAGGCACAGGAAATCCTCCACAGGCTTCTTTGGTCCCTTGGGTTTTTGGTGCCGGTAATATATATTTCCATGCACGGAATGCTGGAAGGAATGTTGGGACTGCCGGTTCCGGAATTGGTCCGGGAGGTCCTTGACGGTCCGGAAAACGCCATCACCTTTGCCTTTGCCCAGCTGTTATTGGTGCTGCCCATCATGTATCTCAATCGTCAGTTCTACATCGTGGGCTTCAGGACCTTGCTTCAGGGCTCCCCCAATATGGATACCCTGGTGGGGATGGGCTCCATGGCCTCGGCCCTATTTGGTGCCTTTGCCATCTTTCGCATGGGCTACGGTATGGGTCACGGCGATATGGCCCTGGTGACGGAATACAGCACCAATTTGTATTTTGAGTCGGCAGGCATGATAGTGACCCTGATAACCCTGGGCAAATTTTTGGAGGCCCGGGCCAAGGGGGAAACCAGCCGCGCCCTGGAACAGCTCATGGATTTGGCCCCGAAGCAGGCCACTGTACTTCAGGATGGTTCTGAAAAAGTGGTGGCGGTGGAGGACCTGTCCGTGGGGGACATTGTGTTGGTGCGGCCCGGGGAGCGCATTCCCGTTGATGGGATCATAATAGAGGGCATGACCAGCATTGACGAATCAGCTATTTCCGGGGAAAGCATACCCGTGGAAAAAGGGGTGGGGGACAAGGTGATTTCCGCCACCATCAATAAAAACGGCTTTATTAAATTCAAGGCTCTGCGTGTGGGGGAGGATACCACCATCAGCCAGATAATCAGGCTGGTGGATGAGGCCAGTGCCTCCAAGGCACCCATTGCCCGCATGGCGGACAAAATAGCGGGAATTTTTGTTCCGGTGGTTATCATCATTGCCTGTACCGCCGGTCTTATATGGCTGATGCTGGGAGCCAGCGTGGAATTTGTTTTTTCCATTGTAATATCTATTCTGGTTATCTCCTGCCCCTGTGCTCTGGGCTTGGCCACCCCGGTGGCAATTATGGTGGGCACCGGCAAGGGAGCGGAAAACGGCATATTGATAAAATCCGGGGAAGCCCTGGAAATGGCCCATAGCATCGATACGGTGGTAATGGACAAAACGGGCACCATTACCGATGGCAGGCCGGAGATTACCGACATAAAAGCCATTGGTATAGAAGAAAGGGAGCTGCTGGCCATTGCCGCCGGTCTGGAACAGGGCAGCGAGCACCCACTGGCGGAAGCGGTGCTGAATTATGCACAGGAGCAGGCTATACAGCCTCAACCAATGGGCAATATAAAGGCGGCCTTTGGCCGGGGGCTTTGTGCCGATGGGGGGATGATAGCCGGCAGTCAGAATTTTATGCTGGAGCAGGGCATTGATATTACCCCATATCAGCCATATCTGGATGAGCTGGCGGATCAGGGCCGGACCCCATTGCTGTTTGCCAGGAACAAGACGCTGATTGGTATTTTGGGGGCGGCGGACCAGGAAAAAGCCACCAGTGCAACGGCGATAAATCAGTTCAAGGCCATGGGTATTGATGTGGTGATGCTCACCGGGGATAATCAGCGAACGGCGGAGGCCATCAAGCACCGCTTGGGGATTCCCCAGGTGATAGCCGGTGTGCTGCCGGAGCACAAGGAGGCCCATATTGCCGAGCTGCAGGCCAAGGGCCATCGGGTGGCCATGATAGGCGATGGCATCAACGATGCACCGGCCCTGGCCCGGGCTGATTTGGGTATTGCCATTGGAGCAGGTACGGATATTGCCATTGAAAGCGCTGATGCGGTATTGGTAAGAAACGACCTGCTGGATGCGGTCAGTGCCGTAAAATTAAGCAAGGCGGTTATACGGAACATCAAGGAAAACCTGTTTTGGGCTTTTTTCTATAATGTGATTTGTATACCGGTGGCAGCCGGGGCCCTCTACACAACCCTTGGGATAAAGCTGTCCCCGGTAATGGGGGCGGCGGCCATGAGCATGTCCAGTGTATGCGTTTGTTTAAATGCCTTGCGGTTAAGATTTTTCACGCCGGAAGAGGCGGAAACCAGCTTGACCCCAGCAGATAAAAATATTAATAAGGAACATTTTAAGGAGGAAATAGCTATGGAAAAGACGTTGAAAATTGAGGGTATGATGTGTATGCATTGCCAGAAGCACGTTACGGAGGCTCTGTCCAAAATGGACGGGGTCACCGAGGTAAATGTGGATCTGGAGGCCAAGACTGCGGCAGTAAAGGCCAGCCGTGACATTTCCCAGGCCGAGTTTAAAGCCGTAATTGAAGAAGCCGGCTATGAACTGGTAGGGTGATCATTTGGGACGCTGGAAATAGGTTAATATCATAGCTAATGTACCCCATCAGGTGGACACGATAAGACAAAGGAGTACAGCGTATATAAAAGACGAAGACCGTTGGCCTTCGTCTTTTTTGCGGTGCGCCCAGCATGGGCGGGTTGCTTGGGTTCTAGTACCCTTGTGGTGCTTCCCCTCCCCTGCGGGACTAGCTCATTTTTTATTTTAAAAGCGTGTCTTCGGAGACCTTGATGGTGTTGCCGAAGGTCCATAGGTCGTCGGCAGTGTAATTATAGGCGGGATTGGTTAAATCTTCGTTGGGAATGTAGTAATTGGATTCGGCATTTATAATACCGCTGAGGGTGTTGTACAGCATATCATTGGTGAAGAAGCTGTTGACCCGGTCCTGGAGGATTTTTGCTTTGGTGGGATTATTTTTCTGGTATTCATTCCCTAAATACAGGAACATGGGAATGCGTACCTTAACAAAATTCTGGTCATTGGGGGTATGGCCTGTGCGCATATGCTCCCCGTGGTCGGAAAAATACAGCATAACCTGGAGGTTCAGCCTATCCCTGCCGTATTCGTATATGGCCTGTAAAAATTCATCGGTATAGCGGATGCTGTTGGCGTATTCCGCTTCCCTGGTGTCCTCGGCAAACACCGCCTTTTCTCGTGGGTAGCGTTCTTTATAGGCCGCATGGCTGCCGTTGCCGTGGAGGATAACAAGGTTATTTTCCTGAGGATTAACTTTGGCCAGCTCCCCAAGCATACTATGATCATCGTCCTTCCCCGTATTCAGGAGGGTATCGGCCCGGGAGGCCACATTGAAGAAGGAGGACTCGTTGTTGTTTTTCCCCAAATTGGTAATCCAATAGGTTTTGTAGCCCTTTTTTCGGGCAATATCAATGATATTCATGCTGTCCAGAAAGTCCCGGTCGTGGTAGGCACTTTTTTCCGTCAGGGCACATTCCAGCACCTGCTGGGTCAGGCTCTGGCAGGCGTAGGCGTTGCGGAAGATAATAAAATCGGGGTTATTGGCCTGCTGACTTAACCAGGGGGTATCATCAAACCGGTAGTCAGGAGTGTAGACCTTCATTTTGTCACGGGTGGCCGATTCCCCGATGACCATAATAATGGTGTGGGGGCTTTGGAGGACCGGGTCAGCGTTGGAAATGGCGATGCTGTCTTGTTTAGCTTCAATATTTCGATAATATTGACTTAAGCCAATGCTGTAGCGAACGGCCTTAAGGTATGGGGCAACGAAATCCGTTTGGGTCCAGCCATAGCAGGCAACGAGTGATACGGCCAGTACTCCCCAGCGGGTAAGAACGGATAGGGGGTGCTGCTGATTATCCTCAATGCATTGGAGCTGGTGAAACCGAAGCTTATGTATGAGAAGTATGGCAATTACCATGGCGGTTATCAGCATCATGAGATACAGGGGACCAATATATGTCATTAACCACTCTGCGGCCTCACGGAAATTGGTATTGTGGAGGGCGGTGGCTTCCTCGTAGGTTATGGGGCTTCCATAGAGATGATAGTGGATGATGGAAAACACCGGGGGCAGACAGTAGATAAACTGTAATATATCCAGACACCAAAAGGCCTTTGGCTTTTTTATATGCTTTTCACACAGCTGCTGGAGCAATATGAAGGCGACGGCTCCCATGGTACCGGCAATAAGTCCGCCGTAAAACAGCCTATCGGTGTCCACCTTCATGACCAGATGTTGATATAAAAGATAGGTATACCACCAGCCCGCCACTAACAGGCCGGCCCCCCATTTTTTTATATATTTCAATATTTTAAATGTATCCATCCCTTGGACTCCCTAAACAAAAAAGCCCAGGCAAAAACCTGGGCTGTAATATCTGGTGACGCGTAGGGGATTCGAACCCCTGAAGCCGCCGTGAGAGGGCGGAGTCTTAACCACTTGACCAACGCGCCGCGAACATTGAATATGATACTATGGCAGCCGCCATTAGTCAAGGAATTTTTAAAATAAAGATTTTTTGCATCCCACATGGAGTACATTTTTATTCACTTAAAATAAAATTACGAAAAAATCTTTATATTGAAGAAATTTCATTAAAAAAATGGTTGATTTTTGCTATAATGTTATTAAATATACTTTGGTGGCTAAATGAGACTTATTCAGTGGGAGATTTATACGCCCACTGAATGTAGTTGAATTAATCCAGAGCTTTGCGGACGTATCCAAGAGGCAAAGCCTATTGGTTAATACGTCCCATGCGAAAGTGTCCTGCAAAGCAAGACCATGGCCTTAGCTGAGCAGCTGACACTGACCGCTATGGATGCTTTCCTCCCACCTAAGAGGAGGGAGATTTAGCACCCGTCAGCGTGGGGGTTAGAGGTTATAACGAGCTTTAAGATGTCTCCCACCTCTTTAAGTGAGGGAAAACAAACTACAACAGCTGGCGAGCATATCTTCCAGCTCGTTGCGACGCGAAGCTAGTCCTGAAAGGGAAACGCTAATTGGAAGATTTTTCTTCTAAAGAAGAAAAATTTGAACAATGGCGTTATCACTTTTTTTACTGATAATGACGCACGGTATTATGATATTTGTATGGGAGGCGCGGGATAATGCGGCATCGCCAAGACAAAATCTTAGAAATTTTAAATTTAAAGAATCTGTTTTGCTTTGTAGCAGTATTTGCATGTCTGATGGGGATTGTAAAGCTGTGGCCAATGACGCCGGCGAAAGCAGAGGACGAAAAGGTGGTCCGGGTGGGCTATTTCGTGGAGGAAGGCTTTCAGATGGGCGACAGGGATGGCGCAGTAAAAAGTGGGTATGGCTATGATTATTTACAGCGGCTGAAGCTGTATGACAATTGGAAATATGAATATGTGTACGGCCCCTACGGTGAGCTGTATGAAAAGCTGGTGAAGGGGGAAATCGACCTGTTGGGGGGATTGGCATACCGGCCGGAGCGCACGGCAGTCATAAGCTATCCCAAGGAGCCAATGGGCTCCAGCCAATATGTGTTTTTCAAGCGCATCAACGATGATAGTGTGACTGCGGATCCGGAGTCACTGAACGGAAAGCGGATAGGGGTTCTCACCGGTGCCCAGGTAAAGGTCGTAAACGATTATCTGGAGAAGCATAATCTTCAGGCAACAGTCAGTACCTATGATGACCTGAGGGAGCGGGATGAGGCTATCAGACAGGGTGTTATTGATGTTATGCTGGCTGAGGGCTATAACAACTTTACTAACCTAGGGGTTGAGATGTGCCTGGAGGCTGGTGCCACGGATTTCTATCTGGCAGTGAATAAGGCCCGGCCTGATCTTTTGGAGGATTTAAACGAAGCCCAGCACCGGTTATATCAGGAAAATCAGAATTATATTGCGGATCTGTCCCGAAAGTGGTTTAAGCGGACGAAATATACCTCGGCCCTGTCCAAGGCGGAGCGTCAGTGGCTGAACGAGCATGACGTGATCAGAATAGGTTATCTGGATGATTATTTGCCCTATAGCAGTACGGCACCGGATGGCAGTGTGGATGGAGTCATCAAGGATATTGTTCCGGAAATCTTCAACGTATTGGGGATTAGTAAAATTAATATAGAATATAAGGGGTATCCTGATGGGGAGACCTTGACCAAGGCCCTGCAGGATCGGGAGGTGGACGCTATTTTTCCTGCCATCTCCAACTATTGGATTACTGAGGAATTCGATATGGTGCCAAGTGATCCGGTAATAAACTCCTATTTTAATATTTTGTATTTAGGGGAATACCCCAATATGGCTACGGCAAAAATTGCTGTGGTCAACCGGTTGGGGGTCATGGATGATTTTAGGGCTGTACACTACCCGAATAACCCGGTTAGTTATTATGTGAATGATGAGGATGCTGTGGAGGATCTGCTGAAGGGCGAAGTGGATGTAGTTATCGTCAGTGGCTTCAGAACCGAATACGTACTCCATGGAAAGACCGGCTACAGTATTATCCACTCTGCCCAGCTGCCTGATGATGCCTCCATTGGCTTTGCGGGAATGAATGCAAATGCGGTAGGCATGAGTATCCTTAATCACGGTATTACCCTGATGGATAAGGATTTTGTGCTGACCAGCTCCTATACTTATATTCCTCACCGCAAGATGACATCAGGGGAATTTTTAAAGCAAAATATTTGGATCCCTATAGGGGCTTTGGCAGTAATTTTTATTCTGGTGCTGTTCTTCATTGGCCGTGAAAACAGGAAAAACCGGGAGCATCTTCTGGAGTCGGAGTCCCAGATACAGGAGATTACTACCCTTAACAGTATTTTGCAGGACAGACAGCTGCGGCTGGAGGAGCTGACTGCCGCCCAGGATGTTCAGCTGGAAAAGACAAAGGTTCTTAACGAAGAGCTGCAGCAACAGCATATAAAGCTGGAGGAGGCCAGGGAGACTGCCGATGTGGCCAATCAGGCCAAGACCACCTTCCTGTTTAACATGTCCCATGATATCCGTACGCCCCTTAATGCCATTATCGGGTTTACTGAGCTGGAGGAGCGGGATCCGGATAATGTTGAGGTTAACCGGGAATATCGGAAAAAGGTTAAGCTGGCCAGCTACCAGCTGCTGGATATATTGAATAATGTGCTGGAAATGGCCCGCATTGAAAACAAGAAGGTGGTTATTGAGCAGGAGCTCACCGATTCGGAGGAATTATTTAATGGCTGCGTGGCCGTTTTTGAAGGGGAAATGAAAAAGAAAAATCTGTCCCTGACGGTGTCCTGCGATATACAGCACCGCTATCTGTATCTTGACAAAACCCATTTGTCCGAGATTATTATGAATATTGTAAGCAATGCGGTGAAGTACACCCCGGCAGGAGGGGCCATACAGATAAATTGCCGGGAGCTGCCGGGTGATACGGAGGAACAATGCGTGGTTGAGGTGTCCGTTAAGGATACGGGTATCGGCATGTCCCAGGAATTTGTGGCGGAGATATTTGAGCAATTCTCCCGGGCCCGCAATACCTCCCAAAGCGGTATACAGGGGACTGGCCTCGGTATGGCCATTGTGAAAAATCTGATAGAAATGATGAAGGGTCATATTGAGGTTCACAGCGCAGTGGGCCAGGGGACGGAAATTATTTTCCGTATTCCGCACCGCATAGGTGCGAAGCCGTCTGACACAAAGAGCGAGAGCTATACTGAGGAGGCTGCAGACTTTTCCGGCAAGCGTATATTGCTGGCTGAGGATAATGATTTAAATGCGGAAATTGCCACTGCCATCCTGGAAAATAACGGCTTTAATGTGGAACGGGCCTGTGATGGTATTGAATGCTTTAATATGGTGTCCACGGCTGAGGCCGGGTACTATGACCTTATTCTCATGGATATTCAGATGCCAAACCTTAATGGCTACGAGGCTACCAAAAAAATCCGCAAGCTGACGGATCCAGCCAAGGCCAATATACTTATTGTGGCCATGACGGCCAACGCCTTCAAGGAGGACCAGCAGATGGCCATGGAGGCCGGTATGAATGACCATTTGGCTAAGCCCATAGATGTAAAGAAAATGCTGGAAACCCTGGAGAGACTGTTTAAGGTTATGGAAGAGGCATAGGGCCGCAGGATAGCTGAATACAATGAAAAAAGGGCTGTCCCACTATAAATCAGTGGCGACGCCCTTTTTATATTGGCACATTATTTCTGATTATTGAGAACCTCCACCAGGGCCTTCATATATTCCGGTATATCTGGCGGTCTTCTGGCTGATACAATATTCTTGTCCACCACACATGGCTTGTCCAGCCAGGTGGCACCGGCATTGGTTAAATCATCCTTGATGCCGGGGGTGCTGGTAACCTGCCGATCCTTTAATACCTTGGCTGAGGCCAATACCCAGCCGGCATGGCATATCTGGCCAATAAGCTTTCCTTCCCGATTCATGTCAGCCACCAGCTTTAACACCTTGGGAAATCGCCGCAGCTTATCTGGGGCCCAGCCGCCGGGTACCAGTATACCATCGTAATCCTTGGCTTCTACCTCCTCAAAGGACATGGGCACTTCGCAGGGAACGCCGTATTTCCCATGGTATACTCCGGCCTTTTCCGCCACCAGATCCACCTGAAAGCCAGCCTCCCGCAGCCTCATAACGGGACACCACAGCTCCAGATCCTCAAAATCGTTGCTTACTAACTGCAAAATCTTCTTCATTTATCTTGCCTCCTGCCTGCTTATTCATTGGCCTTTATTTTTTTTCCTAAATCATCAAAAAATGATTTGCTGATTCGCCCAAAGATACCCTGCTGTCCATGGTAGGAATCATCCCGCTCCCTAAGCTCATCCCTGGACATAACCAATTTGTTTGTTTTGGCATCGTATACGTCAAATTTTACCCGTACGGTAGAGGTGTAAATGGTCTTTTCCGGGTGATATACCGGTACAGTATAATAGTAGGTTTCATCGTACCAGCTGCCGTCAGACCGTTTTACCTTGCGGGTGGCGGACCTGGTTTCCCAATCGGTGTAGGCCGGCTTGATGTAGTAATCATCGTGCCACTTGAGTACCTCGGCCTTTACGTAGATATCCGCCAAATCCTGGGGATACAGGACGGCATCCTTGTCAGGGTGCATAACCCGATATGATGGCTTGGAGGCGGTTTTCATATATTCCTCCTGTACCACCTTTTCCGTCAAATCACTGGGTAATTCAGAGGTATCCTTGATGACAATATCATGAATGATGGCCCGTTGTATTTTGGTGAAATCATAGGCTTTATCCTCCCAGTGTACCTTTTCGGCCTGAACGGCCAGGGGACAAAGCATAAGCAACAGAAACATCATCCCACTTAGAAGTGGGGCAAAAAAGCGATTCATAATAATCCTCCTTTCAGGGGCTGCGGCTAAGTCATAAAAGTTACTAATATTACTTATTCGAGATTATGGGCGGTTATTCCTGCCTGATTTCTTAGTTAATTATGTTGTTACATGATAGGCAATATGCTATTATAAGGTTAAGTAGTTTTCATTGGGGGTGGAGTCCATGGGGGAGCAACCTAAAAAGAAAATTCTCATCATTGACGATGCAGAGGTTAATCAGATGCTGCTGTCCAGAATGCTGGAGCAATACGAGCTGGTTAATGCCAGTACCGGTGACCAGGCCTTTGAAAGCCTGCGGGCAAATGCAGGCTCCTTATCACTGATTATTTTGGATCTGGTGCTGCCTGACATGAATGGGTTGGATCTTCTGCGGTTTATTAAAGCCGACGAGGAATTGAAGGATGTACCGGTGGTGGTAATGAGTGCCCAGGCTCAGATGGAGCAGGCTTCCTTGGATATGGGGGCTGTGGAATTTTGGCGGAAGCCATTCTGGAACGCCCAGGAGGTTCAGAAGAGAGTAGCCCAATATTTGGATGAAGGTTAAAATTTGTCAGACATTTAAAAAGCTGATGGAAAATCCCCTTGGAGATTTTTCATCAGCTTTTTAGATGATAATTAGATTTTTTTAATCCAATACAACAGATGGACGATCCACAATAGAAGACAAAACTACAATGGTCTGAGTCTTGCTAACACCGGCCTGATCCTTGATACGGGTCAGGAGATTTTCCAGAGTCTGAGTATTCCGGGTAACGATTTTTAAACTGAAGTCAAAATCACCGGTGATATAGAAGCACTCCTTGATGTCGGGCTCATTTACAACGAAATTCTTGAAAGCACTGGCTTTGGCCGGATTATTAAAGCTCAGATTAACCAGGGCGGTCAGATTTTTGTCCATCAATTTCGGATTGAGAATTGCCGTGTACTGCTTGATGACCCCAGATGCCTCCAGCTTCTTTAACCGTTCACTGATAGCAGGCATGGAGAGGGCAATTTCTGAGCTCAGCACAGAAATTGTTACGCGGGCGTTTTCCTGTAAACGTTTTAAAATTTGCTTGTCAATTTTATCCATTAATCATTCACCACCATTTCTATGTTATTATATAGGGAATATCAAAAAATGTAAATAAAAACTTGGGAAAAAGATTAAATTTATCGAGAAGGCTATGAAATTTGTTAAACAATTATCCCAGATTAGCAGCAGGTAATAAATCTTGGTTAACTAAAGATGGTGGTGAGGGTTGACGAAAGAGCCGGACAGGGCTATACTTTTATTTAGGTTTTTCCAACACATTTTATATTGCGTTGTCGCAGGAAAGGTAAGTGTTAGTATAATGAGTCAGAGTGTTGCAGTTCAGCAAAATGTTTCCGTTAAGAGCCTGGCAAAGATGGCTATGTGTTTGGCGGTTATCAGTGTGTCCGCCTATATTGCGTTTCCTCTTCCCTTTACACCGGCTATGATCGTGGCTGCCACGGCGGCCATGTGTTTTACTGCCTTTGTCCTGACGCCCAAACAGACCTTTATGACCTTGGTGGCCTATCTTATTTTGGGCGGACTGGCCGGAGTGCCGATTTTGCCGGGTGGGACTGGCGGCCTGGGCCGACTTTTTGGGCCTACCGGAGGCTTTTATTTTGCCTTTGTGGTGGCTTATACACTGGTATCCTATTTTAAGGGAAATAATAACAGTCTTAAGCGTTATATAATCGTTAGTATATTGGTAAGTTTGCCGATTACCTATATTGGCGGCCTGATTTCTATGATGTTAGTCCTAAATATTGGTTTGGAGGCGGCAATTGCCCAGGCAGTGCTTCCATTTATCCCCGGAGATGTAGTAAAATGTATTCTAGGGGCATTCATCGGTGTCAGAGTGAATAAGGCTCTGGGGAGTGAATAACAGCGGGATGAACAATTATTACGAATTGCTTGCCGAGAAGTCCGGGAAAATGCCGGATAAAGTAATGCTGGATTGCGATGGGGACAGCTTCACCTACAGTTCCTTGTTGGGATTGGTGGAGGATTTGGCTTTAGGTGCTTCGGAAAAGGGGATAAAGCCATACAAGCCTATATTGATAATCGCTGAAGGCCCTGTCTATCAAGTCGGGGCCTTTTTGGCGTTGGAAAAGCTGGGGGCTGTTCCCATATTGATGCATCAGGATTGCGCTTCGGATGTGGTGGAAGCCATTATACAGGAAAATAATATTTACGGTATGTGGCAGGTAGGCCCGAAGCAAAATAAATTCCTGCTGCTGAAGGAGGGGGCCGCTGATCGGTATCCCTGGGAGGTGATGGGGGCCCTGACCTCCGGCTCCACAGGGGTGGCCAAGGTGCTATATCGCAGCTATGACAGCTGGGCAGGCTTTTTTCCGGAGCAGAACAGGGTATTTGGCGTGGATGAGACGGCTGTTATGTTCCTTCATGGCAGTATGAGCTTTACCGGCAACCTGAATATGTTTATGGGAGTTTTGGCCGCCGGGGGCTCTGTGGTGACCTGCCGCCGTATCAGTGGAAGCAATTGGCATTTGCTGATTTCCCGCAATATGGCTACCCATGTGTATATGGTACCGGCCAAGCTGCAGATTTTGGGTCTGTCTGCCAAATCGGCTAATCATCAGGTACGCCAGATATTGGCCGGCTCCCAGCTGATCAGCCCGAAGGCCCAGAAGGCGTTGCGCCGGGCCTTTCCTGGGGCGGATATTTTGTTATATTACGGCTCCAGTGAGCTGAATTATATTTCCTATCGTCATCTCCAGGTGGATGACAGGGATGCCCGCAATCTGGGGAAGCCCTTTGCCGGGATAAAGGTGGAGTCGGTACAGGGGGATTTGTACGTGGATTCACCCTTTCATGTCAGTGGGATAGGGGTGCCCTATTGCTGTGATGATACAGGCTATTTCAACGATGATGGGGATATAATTTTTACGGGTCGCAAGACGGACTGGATCAACAAGGGGGGCTACAAAATCAGCTGCCTAAAGCTGGAGCAGCAGCTTAAAAATATGGCCTATGTCCGGGACGTAGCCGTGCTGCCCTTTGAGGATGCCACCCGGGGGCAGGATATAGCCGCCTTTGTGGTGACAGATGAGCCGGTGGATTCCAAGGAATTTCGCCATGATGTAGGGGAATATGTGGATGAGCGGGAGCGGCCCAAGAAGCTGTTGTTTTTGGAGTCATTGCCCCTCAACGATCGAGGTAAGGTAAATAAACAAGCCCTAAAGGAGTTACTAGTATGAACAGAGAATTAGCCGTAATTGCCGGCCGGTTGCGGGGCGGCGACTATGATGGTGTAATGATTATCAAGAATTTGTGGCAAAAGGAGGATGAAGCAACCTACCGGGGAGATACCTATGAGCCGGAAATGCTGAAATCCACCAAGCGGATGCTGCTTTGTCAGGCCCGCTCCGGGTTGGAGAGCCTGACTACCACAATGCTGCTGACCCCCAAGGAGGCGGCGGCCAAGGCTGAGCTGGTGGCTCCGGAGCTTACCGGTGACAATGCAGTGGCTGCCGAGGGCTGCTGGCATGTATTTACCCGGCAGGAAACCCTGGATTTCGTCACGGCCGTAGGGGATACCAATCAGATCCATCGCACGGAGATACCTGTGGTACCAGGGATATTTATAATGGAACGGATTTTGGCGGATTTGCCGGCCAATGTGGTGCGGTTTGAGGTGTCGTATCGCAATGCGGTATTTGCCGGTGAGCCCCTGTGGCTTGATGTGGAGGGCAACAAGGTGGTATTGCGGGGCAGCGCCAAGGAATATATAAACGGAACCTTTGAAGTGGAGTAACGGCATAAGGGGCTTTTTCATGGAAAAGGTGTATGTTTTAGCGGGGTGCCGAACCCCTATTGTAACGAAAAATAACAGGTTTAAGCACATCCCCGCGGAAAAGCTGGGGGCTGTTGTGGTGCAACGCCTTTTGACAGATTTAGGACAGGATATATACCCTGATGGGCTAATCGCCGGGAATGCGGTGGGAACCGGGGGCAATATCGCCCGGCTTATGGCACTGACCGCCGGTCTGCCTGACTCGGTGCCCGCCTTTACGGTGGATATGCAATGTGCCTCGGGGGCGGCCGCCATAGCCATGGGCTGCGCCCAGATTGCCAGCGGCAACGGGGATATGTATATCTGCGGCGGCATGGAAAGCTCCTCCCTGCAGCCGGTGCGTATATATAATGAGCATGATGAGCGGTATGGTAGGACAGCCCATGGCGATGGCCGCTACATGACGGCCCAGTTTTCCCCCGGGGAGCTGGCGGAGGATGCCATGCTGCGTGGGGCAGATGCTGTTATGGTGGCCGAAGGGGTGACCAGGGAGGAGCTGGATTTTTGGGTACTGCGGTCCCACAGACTGGCGGCCCAATGTGCGGACCAGGGCCTGCTGCAGTCCCGGATAGTTCCCCTGGAGGGGGTAACCAGGGATGATGGCATTCGCTACAGGATGAGTCAGCGGCTGCTGGACAGATTGCCCAGCCTTTTAGGGGGAGACTCCCTGCTTAATGCGGGGAATGCCTGTCTTATTAATGATGGGGCGGCCTTTGTGGTATTGGTGTCTGAGGCTTGGTTAGCGGCTAACCCAGGGTTTACGGCGCAGGCTGAAATACTGGGCACCTGCACGGCCGGTGGCAGTCCCGTGGAAAGTCCCCGTGGTGCCATGGCTACAGCGGATAAGCTGCTGGCCCGTCATGGGCTGACCTATGAGGATATGGATGCCATTGAATTTAATGAGGCCTTTGCCGTTATTGATGTATTGTTTCAGCGGGAGCACCCCCATTTGATTGACCGTTACAACATGCTGGGGGGAGCTTTGGCCTACGGCCATCCCTATGGGGCCTCTGGCGGGATTATTATGATTCATTTGCTGAGGGCCTTGGAGCTGGTGAAGGGATCTTTGGGACTAATGTCCGTTGCCGGAGCCGGCGGCATGGGCCAGAGCATTTTAGTGCGGAAAACCGGATAAAATAAAAAGGCCAAACCCTTTGTTGCCAAGGGCTTGACCTTTTTTCATGTATGAATTAATTACTTGATGAGAGCATATACACCAGCTAAAGTAATAGCCTTGAGAATGCCGTCAGCAATCATTGCCATATCCATGTTTTTCGCCTCCTGAATAGTTAAAACCTCAGTAATACCAAGGGCTTACCGGGTCCTCATTTCTCACAGTGCCTATTATACTGCGTTAAATAAAAACATAAAAGGGACTATGGTCCCATAAAGAGCTATAAGAATATAGAACTTTTTAATAGAATAACTAACAATTTTGTTATAAGTGCATTGAGCATATTTTCACACCCGGCCTGTAATAAGATTAGAATTGTATTATATAAGGGCTGTAGGGGTTTTAGGCGGCATTTTTTTATTATATAATTGTGTCAATGGAGGTTATAGCTATGAAGAAGCAAGTTACATTAAAAAATGGCTTAATTTTACCCCCAATTGGTTTAGGTACCTGGAGGATTGGTGACGATCCTGCCATGGAGCAGCAGGAGATTGGGGCCATACTCACCGGTCTTCAATCTGGCATGTGGCTGGTTGATACGGCGGAAATGTATGGTGACGGCCGCTCGGAAAGGCTGGTGGGCAAGGCGATTAAGGAGTTTCTGACCCAGGGACGCCGGGAGGATATTGTGGTGGTGTCCAAGGTATTGCCCTGGAATGCCGGGAAAAGCAATATCCGAAAATCCTGTGTAAACAGCCTGAAGCGGCTGGGGCTGGAGTATTTGGATCTGTATCTCTACCACTGGATAGGGGATGTACCTATGGAAGAGGTGGTGGAGGGGCTTAATGCTTTGCAGCAGGAGGGCCTGATACGGGGCTGGGGCGTTTCCAACTTTGATATTGAGGATATGGAGCAGCTGCTGGACATTCCGGGAGGGGAACATTGTCTGGTAAATCAGGTTCTCTATCATCTGGGCTCCCGGGGCATAGAATACAGCTTGTTGGATTATATGCAGGCGCATGATATCGCCCTTATGTCCTATTGTCCTTTGGCCCAGGGGGGACGTCTCAGCCGGGGACTGCGGGAAAATCCGGTGGTGGGATCCATTGCAGAGGCCCATGGGGCCACTCCATCCCAGATTTTATTGGCCTGGAATATCCGAAGCGGTCATACGGTAGCCATTCCCAAGAGCTCATCGGCGGTGCATATCAGGGAAAATGGGGCAGCAGCCGGTATAGAATTAACGGAAGCAGAATTGCTGGCCCTGGATAGGGAGTATGCTCCCCCGGCGGTGAAAATGCCCCTGGATACAGAATGAAGTTTTTTCGTAAGAGAGGATGATTTTTATGCAGTTAAAGAAGAAAATCCTGGCGGCAGGTCTGGCCTGTGCCTTGGCTATAGGTACTCCGGGTGTAATGGATAATATGGCCTTTGCCGAGACCGTTCAGCCGGCGGCGGTTCAGGCGGTGGATGCCAGGACGCAACTGACCAATGCGTTGAACAATCTGGCTGCCGAGGACAATGGAACCCTGTCCTTTAAGCTGAATTTCAACAGTCCTTTATTGGGGGGGGATATGAGAGGTTCCTGCGATTTTGTATCCAAGCCGACCTTTATAGCCAAGGGTGTTGGTGAAATCGTCTTTAATGTAGCCGGTGTACCAAACGGCAAGACCCAATACAATTTCTATTCCCGGGAAACAGCGGATAATATGGAGTTTTATTCCCAGAACATCAAGGGCGGCTGGGATAAATACGTATACCGCAAGGCCGACAGCAAGGCGGTGGAGGCATCCGTCCAAAAGGGTCTGCAGACTGATTTTCCGGATGTGGTTAAGGGGGTAACCCTGGGCCAGCGTCAGGGGGCTGATCAGGATTATGTGGTAGTTCTGGATGGCCAGAAGGTGAAGGACTATGTAATGAAGCTATATAATCTGGAGAGTGTGAAAAAGGGCAGTAAGGAGTCCGACAGAAAGCTTGTGGAGGATGTACTGACCAATATGGGGGACCTTCAGTGTACCATCACCATTGACGAGGTTCAGCATCATTTCCGCAAGCTGCATGCTGACCTGACCCCCCAGGCCCGGGCCGCAGCCAAGGCGGTATTAAGCAGCATGAAGGACAGCAGCGGTATGGAGGCCATCGTCGATGCCAGCACCATCGAAATAAGCTTCACCGGCACCAATTATGGCAGGATAGAGAAGGTAGATATACCTACTGAGGTGGTGGAGAATGCCGTAGTTAAGGAATTGCCAAAGGTTCCAGAGAAAACTAATAAATAATAAGGCATTATACCTACTTGTACAGCAGGTAATAGTAAAGGCCGATAATAGTGTACAATATTAAGGGAGAGTCACAAGGCGGACTCTCCCTTTGGCTTATGAGTATGGGTGATTTTTGTACAGGCTGTCATTCTATTCAACATGGAAATACACCGCATTCAACAGGGCCAGGGGAAGCTTGGGCAGCAATAAAAATAATGCCTGGCCGTTATCCCTCAGCCATTGGCGGTGCAGCTTATAGTCCGGATCGTAGCGTCCCACCAGCTGCCAAAAAGCAGGTGAATGATTCATTTCCCTCAGGTGGGCCAATTCGTGAATCAGCAGGTAATCAATAACTCCGTCGGGGGCCATAATGATCCGCCAATTAAAATTCAAATTTTTCAGGGAGGAGCAGCTGCCCCAGCGGGAATCCTGGTCCTTGATGAAAATTTTATTAAAGGTCAGGCCCATTTCATCAGCCCAATAGGCAGCCCGCGGCATAATGTATTGCTGGGCCTGGCGGCGGTACCACTTTACCAGAGGAAGCTGAACGGGTACTGTAGGGTGCTCCTGATAGAAATTTACCAGCAGTTTACCCCCTGTGATGGTGACCTGGGGCTTGTTCATGCTTTGACGTATCTCCAGCGGGTAATTTACACCACGGAAGGGCATAGGATGCCCGGCTGGCAGATTGCGGATGGCTTTTCTCATGATTTTCTCCCGATGTAAAATATTTTGGCAGGAAGCTCGCGCCTCTATGGGCGGGAGTAAGCGCATTAGTTGAGTAATATTGTAGAGGGAAAACCGTATTTTGTAAAATGATACTTATAACGAGCTTTAAGATGTCCCCCACCTCTTTAGGTGGGGGAAAACAAACTACAACAGCTGGCGAGCATATCTCCCAGCTCGTTGAAACGCTAATTGGAAGATTTTTCTTCTAAAGAAGAAAAATTTGAACAATGGCGTTATAACGTGATAGCTGCAGCAGCCATTAGTGTGGACAAAGGCGTTTCATTTAAAACCTTGGCATCGGACAAAAAATGTATACTTTACTTTATTATGTGTCAAAAATATGTTAAACTGTATCTATGTTATATCTATGTAGATTATGACGAAACGTGTGTAAATTAAAATTAAAATATTAGGAGTGAAGCCATATGATGTCATTAAATTTTCAGGCCGAGAAGCATGCCAAGATGCTGGAGGCCCGTACCAAGCGTTGTACCGTCCGTTTGGGGGATGTAAGCAAGCAGTTCCCGGAAAATTCCATTGTCTGGATTACCACCGGCAAGAAATTCACTCCTAAGAAGAAGCTGTACACTGCATTTTTGGATAAGGTGCGGGTAAAGACCATGGCCAACCTCACCTCAGAGGACCTGGGCGTCCAAAACCCGGAAATCAACTCCCGGGAGGAGCTGATTGCTGACTTTGAGCAAATCTACAAAAAGCGCATTACCATGGAGGATACCGTAACGGTTATTTATTTCACGGAAGTGATGGAATAAGAAGCAAGAGATGTGACACCTGTTCCTGGGGGGAAACCCTATGGACAGGTGTTTTGTCATTGAGCATAAAAAATGCACTCTTTCCTTGGTATGGATTGAGTGCTTTTTTTGCTAATAATTACGATTATGGTTCATAGCTGATGTGTGGGGAATGGGATTATTATCTGTCAATTTCATAGAAATAGTTTATTTGTATGTCTATAGCTTTTTGATGCTCCGGTTTTAGGTGACGGTATTTTTTGATTAATAAAGCTTCGTGGTCAGTCTGCAAAGAAAATTTATTAATGGAAGTAACATCATAGTTAACAGCGCTTTGACTGTGAATGTCAATGAAAATTTGAGCCACTTGATTACGAATTTTTGAGCCAGTGTGCTCACGAAAAATTGAGCCATGTGACCATTAATTTAAGGCCCCGGACTATACCATTGTAGAAAGTAATAATTACAGCTTTGACGTAAAAATAATTGATAAGGCTGATGTGGTTGTAATGAAATTTGACTACATGGGCCACGCCCAATGGTACTGGCTTCGCGTCGCCGCCCCACCACCCGGCATACACCCCGCCCAAATCACTGCATTGTATGCACCATCAGCATTATGGTATAATGTGTTAACCAAAGATGAAGTATTTGGTAGTTAGAAAGACTACCAATACGACCCGCTGAATTTGGCGGGTCATTCAATCCAAAAATGAGTTCACCGGATTCAGGCCATAGGTATCACGCTCCTATTTGTTATTTGGAAAGGATAAAATTTATGAAAATCAGACCTTACGAAGAAAAGGATTTGCCGGCTATGATCAGCATTTGGAACGAAATTGTTAAAGAAGGAATTGCTTTTCCGCAGGAAGATTTGCTTACTTTAGATACAGGTTCTCAATTTTTTGCTGCCCAAAGCTATACTGGTGTTGCTGAAGATGATGACTTTAGCATTGTTGGGCTTTACATTCTCCATCCAAACAACATTGGTAGGTGCGGTCATATCTGCAATGCCAGTTATGCAGTAAGTTCATACTGTCGTGGAAAACATATAGGTGAAGCACTTGTAAAAGACTGCATTGTACGAGCTAAGGAAAATGGCTTTTCCATATTGCAGTTCAATGCGGTAGTTGAAACAAATACTCATGCCCGTCACCTTTACGAACGATTAGGATTCAAACAGCTGGGTACTATTCCAAAGGGTTTCAGAATGAAAGATGGTCATTTTGAAAATATCTGCCCATATTTCATAAGTTGTGAATAAATCCTCACGCAAAACACCGCCCTTTCGAGCGGTGCCCCTGCCTTGCTTAGGTTTAGCCAATATGTCCCGCTGAATTTGGCGGGTCATTCAACCAAATAATAATCCCAGGGCCGTTCTCAATTCAGGGAGCGGCCCTTTATTTTGGACAAAAGAAAGAGCCCTGCACCTGCAGGGCCTAAAATCAGTTTTTCTTACTTATTCTAATGATGGCGTCTATCATATCCTTTTAATAGTTAAATATATTAAAAATCGTTGGTAGGAGTAGCCACATCATGCTATAATTTTGCCAAAGGAATAGGACGTTTTGGGTAGTAATTTTATATTAATGGGGTCTAAAACCGCATAAAACCTACTACTAATACGACCCTCCAAAAATGGAGGGTCATTCAACAAAATATTGCTTAAATCGACAAAAGGCCCCCATGTATAAAAGTCAAGACAATTTGGAGAATTTGAACGGTTATGATTTTCATGAAAAAATGCAATTGCAAAGTCAACATTTGATTTCATGTCGGCAAAAATGCGATTAGAAGAGGGTATATAGAATTGGAGGAAGACTATGGAAAAAGCATTCGCAATCCCAATATCCAGGCGTGACTTCATGAAACTGGCGGGACTTACGGCGGCGGGAACATTGCTCGGCGTCCAGGATAACGTCCCAAAGGCGGAGGCTTCCGCCGCTCCAGCGCATAGGGTTGATTTTGAAAAGGCAGCTATTCCAACGCTTTTTAACGTCGATGTCTGCGTGGTTGGTGGCGGCTCGGCGGGTACTGCGGCTGCTGTTACCGCTGCGCAAAAAGGAGCGAAAGTTGTCCTTGTGGAGCGGGGCATTTCCCTTGGAGGACTGGCGACCCAAGGTTGTGTGTATCCTTGTATGCCTACTTTTGTAGATGGTAGTGATACCCCCTATATTAAAGATTTGAATAGACGCATGGAAAAGCAAGGGATATCGCCATTTTACGAAGTAATAGATACCGATACCTTTTACGGAGGCGGCAGAGCGCGATATATACCGGAATATCTTTCACTCGTATACGATGAAATGTGTGAAGAAGCGGGAGTCCGTATTCTTTATAGCACTTCCCTGGTGGGAGTTGTGACGACTGGAAGCCGAATCATCTCCGTTGTTGTCCAAACCGTAGAAGGACTGGCAAAGATACAAGCAAAGGTTTTCATCGATGCCACGGGAGATGCGTTGCTTTCGCGGCTGTCGGGGGTTCCAACGGAAAAAGGTTCGGAAAAAACGGGACATAACCAGCCCATGAGTCTGCGTTTTGAAATGGGCGGTGTCGATTTGGGCAAGGTCTACAATTTTTCTTTGCACCTTTTGAAAGACTATAAAAAAGGAATTTTCGATGAAATGACGGAAAAAGCTTTGAAGGAACATAGGCCCCCATTCATCGAGTTCGAAAAGTGGAAAAATAATGAGTATTTCTTCCAGAATGCCGTTGCCCGAGGGGATTTGACACAGGATGATGTCGTATACATTCAAGCCTTTTCGATTCCCGGTAAGCCCAATGTAATGTCCATGAACTGTCCGGAGATGCCGCTCCTGTCCTTCAGTTCCACGGATGCGGTTTCTAAGAGCGAGGCAATCAGTTTTGGCCGCAAAATGATGCGGCGTTTGGCAACTTTTTTCATTCATAATGTATCCGGGTTTGAGCACGCCTATATCAGTCGGGAGGCCTGCATGGTGGGAGTGAGGGAATCCTGGCGGATTCGCGGGAAATACTACATGGAGGCCGACGACTATCTAAAGGCTCATCATTTCCCCGATGCTGTCTGCCGTACGGCTTATCCCATCGATATTCATGATGTGAAGCTGGCGGCCTTTGAAAAGCTGAAAAAAGGACAGTACTACGAAATTCCCTACCGCGCCTTGGTGACGAACGAGATTTCCAACCTGTTGGTAGCTGGACGCTGCGCCAGCGGCAGTTACGCAGCTCAAGCATCCTTCCGAATCCAACCAACCTGCATGAGCATGGGAGAAGCGGCGGGAATCGCGGCTGCTTGGGGGATTTCTCACGGAATAGAAGCTAACGCCCTGAGCTGGGAAGATATTCCTGCAGAAGAGCGTAGCTACGTGAGCGAAGGGTAAGGAGACTTTGTGATATTTTACATTGAAGAATATGAAAAGTATGAATAGAGGGCACCTGCCAGCAGAATGCTCATGGAAAAGAAGCCTGCAATAAGGGTAAGAAAAATATGTTTTTTCTAATACGACCCTCCAAAAATGGAGGGTCATTCAACTTGACCGCTTTAAGGACGAAGGCCGAAACTATTGAAAAATCCCAGGGATTTTTCGATACGCTTACCCAACTGGTCAAAGAGCTATGGCCTGCAGCCTAAATGTTGTAAAGTGCTGGAAAAAATAGGAAAGTGGTGATTAATAATGAACTATAATCGGAAAAGGTGTTGGGGAGCTGTTGTTATCGTATTCATAGCGGCTGTTTTGGCGGCAGGCTACGCCATAGGAGA